>JBASTF010000278.1:0-1607 GCA_049274755.1 Rubrivivax sp.
GTCGCGGGCTGGCCAGGGCCATCGCCAGGGTGGGGGCGCCCTCGCCGCGGCCAGCAGCGACCGCGCGATGTTCGATTTCCTGACCACCGAGGTCATCCAGCAGCTCGGCGACGAGCTGCGGCTGTTCCTGCTGCAGACGGCCGTGCTGCCCGAGCTGACGGCCTCGCGCGCCGCCGCCGTGTCGGGCAACCCGCGTGCCGCGGCGCTGCTCGACCAGATCGACCGCATGGGCTTGTTCGTCAGCAGCCTGGACGCCGCCGAGCCGACGCTGAAGCTGCACGACCTGTTCCGCGAAGCCCTGCTGCAGCGCCTGCAGCGTGAACATGCCGACGCCTGGCCGCTGCTGTGGCAGCGTGCCGCCGCCGGCGAGACCGACCCCGCACGCCAGCTGCTGATGATGCTGCACGGCGGCGACCTGGCCGCTGCCGCCGAGGCGCTGTACGCACAGAGCAAGCTGCTGCTGACCGAAGGCGCGCTGGCCGCCGTGTCGCACCTGGTCGACCAGTTCCCCGGCAGCTTCGTCGCACATTCGCCGGTGATGCAGGCCGTGCTGGGGCTGATGGCCTGGGCACGCTGGGACTTCGCGGCGATGGTCGACGCCATGCGCCGCGCCGAAACCGGGTTTGCCGCGGCCGGCGACGACGACCGCCGCCGTGCCGCCATCGCCTACCAGTTGCTGGGCCTGAACGCACTGGGCCGGCCTGCCGAAAGCTCGGTGCGGCTGTCGCCGCTGCGGCGCGAATCGGTGTCGGACGAGACCCGTGTTGTCGTGCTCGTGGCCTGCATCTGGCATGCGCTGGACCTGGGCTCCAACCACCGTGTCGGCCCGCTGCTCGACGAGCTGGTGGACCTGCTGGAGCACAGCAGCGACGCCACGCTGTGGTACCGCGGCCACCCGTTGCCGCGCATCAACGGCCTGCCGGGCACGGCGCGGCCGCTGCAGCGGTATGTCGAAGGTGCACTGCGCCTGGCCGGCGACCGGCCGCTGCCGCTGCGTGCGATGGCGCAGATCCAGGCCGCCTGGCACCATGCCTGGCAGAGCGGCGACCTCGATGCCGCCGACGCCGCGCTCGGTGTGGCCCAGGACGACAGCCGCTGGCTCGGCGATCCGCCCAACGTCAAGGGTTCGCTGCAGCTGCTGGCCGTCTTCGTGCGCACGCTGCGTGGCCAGCGCACACGCGCCTTGGCCGCGGCGCAGGCGCTGATCGACGAACACCCCAGCGGCCGCGGCGCCTGGTCGCTGTGGGCCAACGTGTACGACGCGGCCCGCACCGCGGCGCTGTTCGAAGACCGCGAGACGCTGGAGCGCCACCTGCAGCGCCTGGTGCAGCCGCGTGGTGACGTGGCCGCGCCGGCAACGCAGCTGAACCAGCTCGAACCGCTGCGCGGCCAGCGTGCCTGGCTGGCCGGCGACAGCGCCGCCGCCATCGGCCACTGGCAACGGGCGCTGGACGACGAGGCCTCGCTGGACCGCCTGGGCCATGGCATCGAGACGCGGCTGTTCCTGGCCGCCGCCCTGGTGGAGAGCAGCCGCCGCGACGAAGCGGTGACGGTGCTGCTGCCGGTGTTCGAACGTGTCGAAGCCGGCGGCGGCATCGGCGCCGTGC
>JBASTF010000279.1:0-3625 GCA_049274755.1 Rubrivivax sp.
CTGCTGGGCTCGCTGCTCGGCGGCAAGGCGGCGGCGCCGGCCGCGGCCACACCGGCTGCCGGCATCGACGCCTTCATCCGCAGCATCGTCGCGCCGCATGTCGTGCCCGACACCCGTGCCCAGGACCAGGCCTACCGCAACGCCGTCGACGCCGCCACCACCGAGCAGATGCGCGGGCTGCTGCACGCCCCGGCCTTCCAGGCGCTGGAAGCCGCCTGGCGCGGCCTGCAGTGGCTGGTGTCCTCGCTGGAACTCGACGAAACACTGCAGCTGCACATCTTCGACGTCAGCCGCGACGAGCTGCTGGCCGACATCGTCGCCGCACAGGGCCAGCTCGCGCAGACCGGGCTGCACCGCGCCCTGGCCGACCGCTGGCGCAACGTGCCTGGCGCCGAATCCTGGTCGCTGTTGACCGGGCTGTACAGCTTCGGACCCGCGGATGCCGATGTCGGCCTGCTCGCGGCGCTGGGCCTCATCGCTTCGCAGGCCGGCGGCCCGTTTGTCGCCGCCGGCGACTCGGCGCTGGCCGGTGACGACGCCGCAGCGCTGGCCAGCTGGAACCAGCTGCGTGGCAGCGAAGCCGCCCCCTGGCTGGGCCTGGCCGCGCCGCGTGTGCTGCTGCGCCTGCCGTATGGCAAAGGCAGCGACCCGGTCAGCGCTTTTGCTCTCGAAGAGTTCAGCGGCGCGCCGGTGCACGATCAGTTCCTCTGGGGCCCGGGCTCGCTGGCCGTGGCGCTGCTGATCGGCCGCGCCTTCACGAACAGGGGCTGGGACTTCGAACCCGGCGACGAGAACCAGATCGACGACCTGCCGGCCTTCACCTATCTGCACGATGGCGAAAAGGAACTGCAGGCCTGCGCCGAACACTATCTCGGCGAACAAGGCGGCAACGCGCTGCTCGCCGCCGGGCTGATCCCGGTGCTGAGCCACAGGCACCGCAACGCGGTGACGGTGATGCGCTTCCAGTCGGTGGCGCCGGGCCAGGGCCTGGCCGGCGCCTGGGCCGGCCGCTGACGTAGACTCGTTCGACGATGCCCGACACCGCCCAAGCCAACAACCGCGCGGTCGACAGCGCGGTGCAGCCCTGCCCGCTGCTGCACTTCTTCAGCGTCGAACTGAAGCCCTCGGACCTGGCCAAGGCCAAGCCCGAGTGGTGGCCGGCCGCGAAAGGCCACCCCTACAGCGGCGTGAAAGCCAAGATCACGCTCGGCGGCGTGGCACCGGCGCAGACGCTGAACAGCCGTGGCCGCTTCCGCATCGACGGCATCGCCGGTGGCAGCGCCAGCGTCGACTTCGAAGCCTTTTACGCCGACATCGAAACCGCTCTCGAAGACGGCCGCAAGTTCAGCCCCTGACGGCGCCGCCAAGCACGATGCCCCTGCCCTGGAAAGACGTCGCCCAGACCCAGTCGGGCCTGGCCACCAACGAAGAACATGCCGTCGAGGTGCAGCGCGAGGCGATCCCCATCGTCTTCGTGCCCGGCATCATGGGCAGCCGCTTGCGGCTGGCCGGCAGCGACGGCAAAGGCGACAACCTGCGCTGGGACACGGCCACCGGCTGGTTGTTCGGCAACCTGCTGTTCAAGGACGCCGCCGAGCGCAAAGCCATCATCATCGGCGACGCCTTCGACCCCGGTTTCCTCGAACCCGATTTCGAGTCGCCGGCGAAAGACGGCTTCAGCAGCGTCGTGCGCCTGTACGACAAGCTGCTGAACGCGCTGAAGGAGCACGACTGGAAGGCACTGAACAAGCTCTTCGTGTTCTCCGCGCATGCCTGCGGCTACAACTGGACCGGCGACGCCAAGGTCGCCGGCGAAAAACTCGCAGCCCGCATCGCCGAGATCAAGCAGGAAGCCACCGACGCCGTGGGCCGCTGCGAGGGCGTGATCCTGGTCACCCACTCGATGGGCGGCCTGGTCGCACGTGCCGCCTGCTCGCTGGGCGGCGCCGAGGGCGACGTGCTGGGTGTCGTGCACGGTGTTCAGCCGGCCTGGGGTTCACCGGCCGCCTACTGGCGCATCAAGGCCGGCTTCGAAGGTGGTGGCCTCGTCAACTGGCTCACCTCGGTGCTGCTCGGCGGCGACGGCCGGCGCACGACGGTGATCCTGGGCAACAGCATTGGCGGCCTGGAACTGCTGCCGAACAAGCGCTATGTGCTGAACGACGGCAGCACCAAGCAGTGGTTGTCTGCCGAAGGTGCCGACGGCCGGCCGCTGTTCCCGCCCAAGCCCGAGAACGGCAACCCCTACGACGAGATCTACCGCGTGCCGGCCGAGACCGAAAAGCCCGAGAGCGGCAACCCCAGCACCAACACCTGGTGGGGCCTGGTCGACCCCGACCTGCTGCGCCCCGGCGTCAACGGCCCTGCCGACGACGACAATGCCATCGACGCGGTGATCGGCGAAACCTCCAGCGCCTGGGACTCCTACCTCGGCCTGCTGGCCCAGGCCGAAGCCTTCCACGACGCGCTGGACATCTACACGCACCCGAACACGCGCCACCTCTGGGGCACCGGCCACAAGACGGCCGAGCGCGTGCACTTCAAGGGCGAGAGCAACTGGGTGCGCTCCGACCCCTACCCCTCGCGCGGCTTCCGCGGCTTCTACCGCAACACCGCGGGCGACCAGATGCAGGCGCGGCTGCAAGACCCGGCAGGTGATGGCGACGCCACGGTGCCGGTGTCCTCGGCCACTTTCGCCGGGGCCGATGTCGACCTGGCCAGCGGCCCGCCCGACCCCGCCGGGCTGAAGGTCGAACACCAGCCGGCCTACGACGATGCCAAAGCCCAGCAGTTCGTTTTTGCCGCCATCACGGCCATGCTGGCCGACCGCTATGGCGCCGAACGTGGTTGAGGCCGCCGATGAAACGCCGCGCCGCCCTTGCCGCCGCCAGCAGCCTGGTGCTGCTGCCGTGGGCGCAGGCCGGCCGTCCCCCTACCGCCCGGAGTGACGCGATGGACCCGACGCCGAACGCGATCTGCATCGGCCGTTTCAGCCTGAGCCTGCCGCTGGGCTGGACGCTGCAGGCCCGCAGCCAGAAGATGTACCTCACCGACCTGGACGACGCGCCGCCACCACCGGCCGCCGACAGCAAGGACCCGGTGCTGGACCGGCTGCAGCAAGGCCTGCCGCCAAAGCCGCCGTTGATCCGCCGCTTCGAACTGGACGGTGTCGGGCCGGCCGCCTGGTTCGGCCTGGGCAATGTCGACAGCGTCGACCGCCGTCTCGTCGCGCTGGCCGGGCCGCTGCGCCTGCAACTGCTGGCCACCAAGGGCCGCGAACCGGCGGCCGAAAAGGCCTTCCGCATGATTGCCCCCGGCTACCGCGCCGGTGCGCGCCGCGGCTTCTGCCTGGTCAACGGCGCGATGGACCTGGAACCCAGCCGCAACGAAACGACGCAGCTCACGCTGCTGGCCGGCACCTGGCCCGACACACGCTTCACGCTGAACACACGCGCCGTCGACAAACCCGACGAAACACACCCGATGGCCAACCCCGAGGCCGAAGTCGCCAGCCTGTCGGGCAGCGGCGTCAGTGTCACGATGTCGGCACCGGTGCCACGCAACGTGGCCGGCCTGGCCGGGCGCGAACTGCGCGGCGAGATGCGGGCCTCGGCCACCGCCGCGC
>JBASTF010000280.1:0-2313 GCA_049274755.1 Rubrivivax sp.
GCTCATCGCCGCGGCGATGCCGGCCGGCGCGGGCCAGTCCGGCCGCAGCAGTTCAGGCAGCAGCGTCAGGGCATTTCTCCGGCCGCGTGTTCTCGAACGCGTCCAGCTGCATGCAGGCCTCGAACACACGCATCACCTGCGGCACATGGTCGAGCCGGCATTCGAAGCGCTGGGCGTTGAAGATCTGCGGCACCAGCACGCAGTCGGCCAGTGTCGGCGTGTCGCCATGGCAGAAACGTGCGGGCTGCGCGGACAGCTGGCGCTCCACCGTCTCCAACCCGGTTTCCACCCAGTGTCTGTACCAGCGGTTCTTGTCGTCTTCGCTGACCTTCATGTCGCGCACCAGGTAGCGCAGCACACGCAGGTTGTTGATGGGGTGGATCTCGCAGGCGATGTCCAGCGCCAGCGTGCGCACGCGTGCACGCTCCAGCGCCGCCTTCGGCAGCAGCGCCGGTTCGGGATGGATCTCGTCGAGGTACTCGATGATGGCCAGCGACTGCGTGAGCATCGCGTCACCATCCTTCAGCAGCGGCACCAGGCGTGACGCCGACACCGCGGCATAACTCTCGTTGAGCTGCTCGTTTTTCTGCAGGTGCACGGCCTTGTAGGCGTAGTCCAGGCCCTTCAGCGCCAGCGCGATGCGCACGCGGTAAGAAGCCGACGAGCGGAAGTAGTTGTACAGCTCCATCATCATCGACCGCTCCTTCAGCGCACCGCCACCTTCAGCGTGCCGAGGCCAACGACGCTACCTTCCATCACGTCACCCGGCACCACGGCCGCCACACCCGCCGGCGTGCCGGTGAAGATCAGGTCGCCGGGCTGCAGTGTCCAGGCCTGGCTGAGCTGCTCGATGGTTTCGTTGACACTCCAGATCAGGTCGGCCAGGTCGCCCTTCTGCTTCAGCGCGCCGTTGACCTGCAGCGTGATCGCAGCTTGCAGCAACTCGCCGGTCTGCGCCTTCGGCAGCAGCGGGCCGATCGGCGCCGACTGCTCGAAGGACTTGCCGATCTCCCAGGGCCGGCCCTGCTTCTTCATCTCGTTCTGCAGGTCGCGGCGTGTCATGTCCAGTCCAACGGCATAACCCCAGATGTGGCTGGCGGCATCGGCGGCTTGGATGTCGTGGCCGCCGACGCCGATGGCGACGACGAGCTCGATCTCGTGGTGCAGATTCTTCGTCAGCGGCGGGTAGGCCATGGTGCCGGTTTCACCATCGGCCACGGCCAGCAGCGCATCGGCCGGCTTCATGAAGAAAAACGGCGGCTCGCGGCCGGTGTGGCCCATCTCCTGCGCATGTTCGGCGTAGTTGCGGCCGACGCAGTAGATGCGGTGCACGGGGAACTTGCCGCCACCGGCCACCGGCAGCGTGACGGGCGGTTGTGGTGCGATGACGAGTGTCATGGTGGGTCCTTGGGAAGGTTGCGAGCGATGATGCCACGCAGCGCCGGCCGCTACACTGCAGCGCATGTTCCTGCCGCGTCGCATCAAGCATTGCCGGGTCTGCGGCAGTTCGGTCACCTACCGCGTGCCCGCCGACGACAACCGCGACCGCGCGATCTGCGACGCCTGCGGCGAGATCCACTACGAAAACCCGATCAACGTCGTCGGCACGGTGCCGGCCTGGGGCGACCAGGTGCTGCTGTGCCGGCGCAACATCGAGCCGCGGCGTGGGTTGTGGACGCTGCCCGCGGGCTTCATGGAGCTCGGCGAAAGCACCTCCGAAGGTGCACGGCGCGAAACCGACGAAGAGGCCGGCGCCCACATCGAGCTGCTGGGCCTGTTCACGGTGCTGAACGTCGTGCGCGCCGGCCAGCTGCACCTGTTCTACCGCGCGCGGCTGCTCGACACGGTGTTCAACCCGGGGCCGGAAACCATCGAGGCGCAGCTGTTCCGCGAAAACGAGATCCCCTGGGACGAGATTGCGTTCCGCACCGTGCGCGACACGCTGCAGCACTACTTCGCCGACCGCCGCAACGGCAGCTTCGGCGTGCACGCCGCCGATATCGCCTGAGCGCCGGCCTCAGGCCAGCTTCACCGCCGGCCCGGTGGCCGCGTCGAAGCCCAGGTCCCACAGCGCCTGCAGGTCGGCCTTGTCGGCAATGCCTTCGGCCACCGCGCGCAGCCGCATGCCGTGCAGCAGGTCCACCAGGCCGGTGGCGAACACACGCACCGCCGCTTCGCTGGTGGCGCCGCGCACAAAACGTGATTCGATCTTCACGTGGTCCAGCCCCAGGCCGGCCAGGCGCGACAGGCCACGCATCGAGGCGCCGGCATGTTCCACACCCAGCTGCACGCCGTGGCGGCGCCAGGCGGCGG
>JBASTF010000281.1:0-5530 GCA_049274755.1 Rubrivivax sp.
CAGCCCTTCAAGTGGACAGCCACCGCAGATTCGATCCTCGAAAAACTGCATCGACTTTGCTCACGTATCAGCGGGACAGGACACTAGCTAGCGGTGTTGCTAGCGGCCTCGCCGCCGACATGCTGAAGACTGGCGGTGAAGGCGGCTCACAGTACCCCTCGAAACCCCGCGAGACCTTTCACCGTCTGCGTGAGACCCTGCCGCAACAGGATGTCGAGGTAGCGATCGACATTGATCGGCGGGTTCTTTAGCTGCTGGCGCTGCCGTTGCGCAGCAGCGACCACCGCGGCCTGATCGAGATCGAAGAGGTTCTCGACAAACAGGTCCGGGTGCTGAGCCTCAAGCCCGAACGACTCCAGCACGTCGGCCGGAAAGTCGCGCTCGTTGAATGTCACGATCACATTGGCATGGCAGCGGATCGCGGCAGCGAGGACGTGCCGGTCATCCGGGTCGGGAAGGACCAGGCCGTCGATCAATGCTTCGTGCCCGGCCACCAGCGCGTCAGGGATCGCCCGGTCCATCAGGCCAGAGGTGCGATCGAGTTGCTCGGCCGTGAGGTCCGGCCTGTTCTTCAGCAGGTTGCGCTTCCACTCATCGTGAATCTGGGCACTCCAGCGCGCGCGGAATCGCCCGGACAAGCCGAGCCACATGAGGAAGTCGCGCAGCGGTGCCGGGTACAGCACACAGGCGTCGTAGACCGCGGTGAACGGCGAACTCCTCATTCGTAGCCCAGTTGAAGCTCCTGGGCTTGCTTCGCGAGTTCGTCCATCGCCTGAGCGCTCGCACGATCCTGCTCGGCCTTGAAGCCCATCAGGTCAGCGAACCGGATGCGCCGATGCTTGCCGGTCTTGTGGAACGGCAGCGCACCGCCTTCCAACAGCTTCACGAGGTGAGGGCGAGACACGTTCAACATGTCGGCGGCTTCCTGCGTCGTCAACTCCGCGTGGATCGGCACGACCTTGACGGCGTTGCCATCGGCCAGCTCCGACAGGATATCGACGAGCAGGCGCAGCGCCGACGTGGGCAGCTCGACCTGATGCGCCTGGTTCCTCTCGTCGAAGATTTGGATGCGCTGGGTCTCGAACTGCGTGCTCAGGTAAGCGGCCAGCGCGCGCTGGCTCTCCACGGCCGCAGCGACCTCGCGCTCGACGGGCAGAGTGGTTTCCAGGGTGAGGGCGTGAGTCATGGCGCGATCCGGATCGGGTTCGATGTCGCAATCTTAATCGAAACAAACGAAAATCGCAACAAACGAAATGGCCTGCGACCCGCGGCGCCTATCGCGTGCCGTACTGCCATCCAGAGTGCCGCCATGAGCCGACGGCCGGCACTCGCGCCCGGTTGAATCGCCGGGCGCCACCCATCGGTGAGGGTCAGTGTTCGGTGTCGCGTGGCGGATCGGGATCGTTGCCGGGCTTGATCGTGTCCTTGCTGACGATCTTGCCCTTGACGCCCATCGTCGTCAGTTCGCCCCCGCCTTGGTTGCCCAGCATTCGCCGGGCAGCTTCCTCGGCTTGGGCTTGCGTGGTGTGGACCGAGGAAGCGCGTTCCGCGTCTAGCCTCTTGTTCTGCCAAGTGCCATCGGCCCTTCGAGAGACAGTACGGTCCTGTGGCTTGCTCATCGCGTTGTCCAATCCGTAGCTTGCGACGGATGTACTGTATATAAAAGCAGCTCAACGCTCAAGCTGCCAACGCTGTCGCGGGCCGTATGAGCAGCGGGCGACATCTCGTTGGGTGACCCGAACACTGAGGCTCCAAAACTCATGATCGACGCACCCGATGCGACACCAGAACTACGCACTGATACCCATCCAGATCACCAACGCCCAGCCGAAGGCCAGACCCTACAAGCTCACCGACGGAGGAGGCTTGTACCTGGTCGTCTCCCCAGGCGGCACGAAGGCTTGGCGCTACCAGTACCGCTATGCCGGTGCGCGATGCGACGTTGGCATCGGCACGTTTCCCGAGATCGGCATTGCCGACGCCCGAGACCAGCACCGGCGCTACCGGGCGATGCTCGAGCGAGGAGTGGACCCGGCCGTCGCTCGCCGACAGCAAGTGCAAGAGCGCAGCGAGCTGTCGGTCCTGTCGCGGCGTCGCGCCGACAACTTCGAGTCGTTCTCCAAGCGCTGGGTGCAGGAGCGCATGACGACGCGCTCGGCGACGTACCGGGCACAGATCCTGTCGAGGCTGGAGCGCTTCGTCTGGCCGCTGATCGGCACAAAGCCGCTCGGCCGCGTGCGTCCGGTGGACGTGCTGCGCGTGATCGAGCCACTGATCTTGACGCCGAACACGGCCGAAGGCGTGCGGGTGTTGATCCAGCAGATCTACAACTACGCCATCCAGACGCTCATCGTCGAGGTCAACCCGGCGCTGCCGCTGCGTGGCGTGGTGCAGGTCCCGCCGGCGAAGCACTACCGGCATCTGCGCGAAGCGGAACTGGGCGCGTTCTGGTGTGCGGTGGAGAAGCAGGGCGCCCGCTTCGTGACGATCGCCGCGACGAAGCTGCTCGCCTACAGCATGTGCCGGAAGTCCGAGGTGCTGCGTGCCCAATGGTCGGAGTTCGACCTTGAGCGGGCCGTCTGGGACATTCCGGCCGTGCGCATGAAGATGAAGCGCCCTCACCGCGTGTACCTGTCGCGGCAGGCCGTCGAGTTGTTGCGGCTGCTGCGCGCGGTGACGGGGCTGAGCGAGGGCTACGTGTTCCCGTCGCTGTGCCGGCGCTCGGTTCCGACGGCCGACGTCACACTGAACCACTTCTTCAAGCGGATAGACTTCGGTGTCGATGACTTCGCTCCGCATGGCTTGCGCTCAACCGGTGCGACTCTGCTGCGCGAGCATGGATTCGGACGCGAAGTCGTCGAACTGCTGTTGGCCCACAAGGAGCGCAACCCGACGACAGCCGCGTATCACCATCACGAACTGGCCGATGAGCGGAGGAGGGCGTTGCAGTACCTGGCCGACCAGATTCATCACTTGGCCGAAGTGCATCGCCAGCCACCGCCAGCATCCGCCGTCGCGCCCGCGAGCGCACAGACCGCACAAGCAAACTGCTAGAGTTCACCACCGAGCGGTGTTTGAGACGCACTGAGCCGACGTGAGACTGACCGATTTTTCAGGGAAACGACTGGGAAATCGGGCAAAGCTGGAAGGGCGCGGAGCGTTATGCGACAAGAGCTTGGACGCGGTTTCCATGTCGTGATCGACCAGATGTAAAACGCCCGCACGCACGAACAATACTCAGCACATCCACCGGACATCCACGATGAGCACCCAACAGCCGACGATCATCTACACCCTCACCGACGAAGCGCCGCTGCTGGCGACCTATTCGTTCCTGCCCATCATCCGCACCTTCGCGGCGCCGGCGGGTGTGTCGGTGTTGACCAGCGACATCTCGGTGGCCGGCCGCATCCTGGGCCAGTTCCCCGAGCGTCTGACCGAAGCCCAGCGTGTGCCCGACAACCTGGCCGAACTGGGCAAGCTGACGCTGAAGCCCGACGCCAACATCATCAAGCTGCCCAACATCAGCGCCTCGGTGGCGCAGTTGCAGGCGGCGATCAGGGAACTGCAGGGCAAGGGCTACGCGGTCCCCGACTTCCCCGAAAGCCCGAAGACCGACGAAGAGAAGGAAATCCGCGCGCGCTACAACAAGTGCACCGGCAGCGCGGTGAACCCGGTGCTGCGTGAAGGCAACTCCGACCGCCGCGCGCCGCTCGCGGTGAAGAACTACGCCAGGAAGAACCCGCACAGCATGGCCGAGTGGAGCCAGGCCTCGCGTTCGCATGTCTCGCACATGCATGCCGGCGACTTCTACCATGGCGAAAAGTCGATGACGCTGGACAAGGCGCGCGACGTGAAGATGGAGCTCGTCACGAAAAGCGGCCAGACCCTGGTGCTGAAGCCCAAGGTGGCGCTGAAGGACGGCGAGATCATCGACTCGATGTTCATGAGCAAGAAGGCCTTGCTCGCGTTCTACGAAAAGGAAATCGAAGACGCGCACAAGACCGGCGTGATGTTCTCGCTGCACGTGAAGGCCACGATGATGAAGGTCTCGCACCCCATCGTGTTCGGCCACTGCGTGCGCATGTTTTACCGCGAGGCCTTCGAGAAACATGCCAAGCTCTTTGATGAGCTGGGTGTCAACGTCAACAATGGCATGGTGAATCTGTACGACAAGATCACCACGCTGCCGCAGAGCAAGCAGGACGAGATCAAGCGCGACCTGCATGCCTGCCACGAGCACCGCCCCGAACTGGCGATGGTCGATTCGGCCAAGGGCATCACGAACTTCCATTCGCCGAACGACATCATCGTCGACGCCTCGATGCCGGCGATGATCCGCAACGGCGGCAAGATGTGGGGCGCCGACGGCCGCCTGAAGGATGTGAAGGCGGTGATGCCCGAGAGCACCTTCGCCCGCATCTACCAGGAGATGATCAACTTCTGCAAGTGGCATGGCAACTTCGACCCGAAGACCATGGGCACGGTGCCCAACGTCGGCCTGATGGCGCAGCAGGCCGAGGAATACGGCTCGCACGACAAGACCTTCGAGATCAGCGAAGACGGCGTCGCCAACATCGTCGACCTGGCCAGCGGCGAGGTGCTGATGAGCCAGAACGTCGAGCAGGGCGACATCTGGCGCATGTGCCAGGTGAAGGACGCCGCGATCCGCGACTGGGTGAAGCTGGCCGTCACGCGCGCCCGCAACTCCGGCATGCCGGCGGTGTTCTGGCTGGACCCGTACCGCCCGCACGAAAACGAGGTCATCAAGAAGGTCAAGGCCACCCTGAAGGAGCACGACACCGCGGGCCTGGACATCCAGGTGATGAGCCAGGTGCGTGCGATGCGCTACACGCTGGAGCGTGTGGTGCGGGGCCTGGACACGATCAGCGTCACCGGCAACATCCTGCGCGACTACCTGACGGACCTGTTCCCCATCATGGAGCTGGGTACCAGCGCCAAGATGCTGTCCATCGTGCCGCTGATGGCCGGCGGCGGCATGTACGAAACCGGCGCCGGCGGTTCGGCGCCTAAACATGTGCAGCAGTTGGTGGAAGAAAACCACCTGCGCTGGGACTCGCTCGGCGAGTTCCTGGCGCTGGCCGTCAGCTTCGAGGAACTGGGCATCAAGACCGGCAACAACAAGGCCAAGCTGCTGGCCAAGACGCTGGACGCCGCCACCGGCAAGCTGCTGGACAACAACAAGAACCCCAGCCCCAAGACCGGCCAGCTCGACAACCGCGGCAGCCAGCTCTACCTGGCGCTGTACTGGGCCCAGGCCCTGGCCGAGCAGACCGAGGACCTGGAACTGCAGGCCCACTTCAAGCCGCTGGCTGCAACGCTGGCCGCCAACGAACAGGCCATCGTCGCCGAACTCGCTGCGGTGCAGGGCAGGCCTGCCGACATCGGCGGCTACTACATGCCCGATGCCGCGAAGACCGAAGCCGTGATGCGGCCCAGCCCGACGCTGAACGCAGCGCTGGCCGCAGCGCGCGGCTGACGCGCTGGCTGGGCTGCGCCGGGCTCAGGC
>JBASTF010000282.1:0-1593 GCA_049274755.1 Rubrivivax sp.
GCACGGCGACGAGTGCGGCACCGGCTGCGGCGCCGGTCGTCTCGTGGATGACGTCTCGGGCACTCACGCCGAGCCAGCCGCGGCTGACGCGGCCGGTGGCGATGATCTGCTCCATCACCTGCCGCGCGAGGCTCACCGGGATCGCGAACCCGATGCCCTGCGATCCACCGCTGCGCGAGTAGATCGCCGTGTTGATGCCCACCAGGTGACCGGACGCGTCGACCAGCGCACCGCCCGAATTGCCCGGGTTGATGGCCGCATCGGTCTGGATGAAGTTCTCGAAGGTGTTGATGCCGAGCCGGTTGCGGCCCGTCGCGCTGACGATGCCCTGCGTCACCGTCTGGCCCACGCCGAACGGATCGCCGACGGCCAGCACGATGTCGCCGATCTGCACCGACGCCGGATCGGCGAAGGTGATCGGCTGCAAACCCTTGACCTCGATACGCAGCACGGCGAGGTCGGTCTCTGGGTCGGTGCCGACGACGCGCGCCTCGGCCACCTTGCCGCCGGGCAGCATCACGGCAATCTCGTCGGCGCCCTCGACGACGTGGTTGTTGGTCAGGATGAAACCCTGGGTGGCGACGATGACGCCGGAGCCCAGGCTGGATTGGCCCTGCGCCGCCTCCTCGTCGGAGCCACCATAGGGCCGCAGCCAGCCGGGCAACTGCCGTGGTGGTGCCTTGCGCGTGTAAATGTTGACGACCGAGGCCGAGGCCTTGGCCGCCGCCGCGCGAAAGCCGCCCTCGAGGCGCGTCATGACGGCCTTGCCGTTTGGTGCCGACGCCGACGTGTCGGCGTGCGGCGCCTCGCGCAGCGCCACGACATCGGTGCGGGCCGGCGCCACGGGCTCGGGCCCGAACGCCTTCCAGGCGATCAGCAGGCCGGCCGACACCGCGATCACCTGCGCGATGAGCAGCCACAGCCGCCAGACCAGGGGCGGTCGATTGTTGTTCACGATGTGGTTCCCTCCATCAACTCTTCCAGGGCGCGCGCCAGCGGCTCGACGACACTGATCTCGTTGGATGCGTGCGGCACCGTGTCGCAGGTGAGCACGCGGGCCGGCCCGCTGGCCAGCAGTTCTTCATAGGCGCCCGGCGCGAACAGCGCGTGCACGCCGATGCACAGCGGTGCCGGCAGTCCGACGCGGCGCACGCTGGCCACCGCCTGGATCATGGTGCGTGCGCTCGAGACGATGTCGTCGACCAGCACCGGCTGGCGGTCCTGCCAGGCCGACACATCCGGCAGGCTGACCTCGACGTCGCGGTCGCCGCGACGGATCTTTTGCAGCACGGTCCAGGGCGCGCCGGCGGCGGCGGCAACCTCAGCGACCCATTGCTCGCTCTCCGAGTCGGGGCCGATCAACAGCGGGCGCTCGACCTGAGCCGCAACCCATCGGGCGATCAGCGGCGCCGTGTGCACGACGCGCGTCGGGATGCGGTAGATCTCGTCGAGTGCGTGGTAGCGGTGCAGGTGCGGATCGGCTGTCGCGAGCGCGTCGAAGGCGGTCGACAGCAGCGCCGCGTAGGAGCGCGACGTCACCGCCTCGCCGGCATGGAAGCGCCGGTCCTGCCGCAGGTAGGCGAGGTACGGTGC
>JBASTF010000283.1:0-3078 GCA_049274755.1 Rubrivivax sp.
GTCATCGCCAACAAGACACGGCCGCTGCGCATGGAGGTGCAGCAGATCGACGGCCGCATCGAGAAGCTGGCCGCCGAACGCAGCGATCTCGAAGCCAAGCTCGCCGCCGGCAAGCGCCCGGCAGCCGAGATCGCCGACACCGGGCGCCGGCTGAACCACATCGCCGCCGAAGTGGCAATGCTGGAAGAGCGCTGGCTGGCACTGCAGTCCGAGATCGAGTCGATCACGGCAGCCGGCTGAACTGCATCTCCCGGTTGGTCTCCCGGGCGTGGCCGCCATGCGGCGAAAACGCCGGTTCCCCGCGTGGTGCCGGCGTGTCCGTGCCGCTCCAGCGGAAGCGCACACGCACGGGCCGGCCGGCGATGACCTCGTCAGCGTAGAGCTCGCCGACACCGGTTTCGAAACGGCCGACGACGGGAATGCCGATGTGGCCCGGATGGCGGCCGTCCAGCCACCAGATCGACCAGCTGCGCGAAGCCGGATCGAAGGCGCGCATGGCAGCCGTGCGGCAGGCGCCGGCCAGGCGCTGCAGCCGCAAGGGCGGCAGTTGCAGCGGCTGGCGTTCCAAGCCCACGACCACCGTCTCGCCGCTGCGCACCGGCAAGCGCGGGGGCTTGTTCTCGGCCGGCTCGGTTTCCAGCCGGCAGTCGCCGCGTGTGCTGCCCGGCTCGGGCCAGGGCGTCAGCGGGCGCAGCAGCACGTCGTCGGAATCGAGCATCGTCGCATTGGCAGCATTGCGGTGTGCGGCCCAGACCGGCCCGCCACAAAGAGCCGCCGGCCCGGCGGCGCGGCTGGCCATGTCGGCAAAACCGCGCCCCCAGGCGAAGCGCTGGCTGTCGTTGCGGCTGCTGAAGATGCCCAACCCGCACAGACCCACGGCCGCGTGCGTCTCGGTGAACTCGTGTTCGAACCAGGTGGTCAGCGCGTCGCGGCGGCCGAGATGCTGCACGCGCAACTTTGCCGGTCGATGTCAGCATTCGCGGCGACACTGCAGCCACGATGCGTGCCAGCCGTTTGCTGACCCTGTTGATGCTGCTGCAGGCCCAGGGCCGGGCCAGCGCACGCACGCTGGCCGAGGCCGCCGAGGTCTCGGTGCGAACGATCTACCGCGACATCGACCAGCTCAGCGCCGCCGGCGTACCGGTGTGGGCCGAGCCCGGGCGGCACGGCGGCATCCGGCTGCGCGAAGGCTGGCGCACCCAGTTGACGGGCCTGACGGCGCCCGAGGCCCGGGCCGTGTTCCTGGCCGGCCTGCCGGGGCCGGCTGCCGAACTGGCCTGGGCGATGCGATGGCCGCGGCGCAGCTGAAGCTGCTGGCGGCCCTGCCGGCCGAGGGCCGGGCCGATGCCGACCGCATGGCCCGCTGTTTCCACCTGGACCCGGTGGACTGGTTCCGCAGCGCCGTGCCGCCGGCCCTGCTGCCGGCGATTGCCGACGCCATCTGGCAGCACCGCCGGCTGGCGATGCGCTACGAAAGCTGGCAGCGCACCAGCGACCGCAGCGTCGAGCCGCTGGGCCTGGTGCTGAAGGCCGGCACCTGGTACCTGGTGGCGCGCACGGTCAGCCATGCCGAGCCAGCGGTGTTCCGCGTCGCTGCCATCGAATCCTTGTCGACGCTGGACGAAGCCTTCGTGCCACCACCCGGCTTCGAGCTCGCGGCCTTCTGGCGTGCCAGCGCCGCCCGCTTCGAAGCCGGCGTCTACACGGCGACGGCGCGGCTGCGTCTCAACGAAGCGGGCTTCCGCCGCCTGTGCCAGTTCAGCCCCGCGGTGGAACGTGCCGCACTGGACAGCGCCATGCCGAGCGATACGGCCGGCAGCGTCGAGGTGGAAGTGCCGATCGAATCGGTGCAGCATGCAGCGCGCGAACTGCTGCGCCTGGGCGACGACGCCGAGGTGCTGGCGCCGGCTGCGCTGCGCGAGGGCTTGCACGCCACCGCACAGCGCATGTGCGAACGCTACGCCTGAGCGCCGCTGCAATCCACGGATGCTGGCGTGGATTTCAATTGCACACAATTCAATTGCTCGCTATATTATGGCCATGGCATCGCGCAACACCCTCGACCGCAGCAGCTGGCTGAAGCTGGACCACCAGCTCTGTTTTGCGCTGTATTCGGCCTCGCTGGCGATGACCAAGTTCTACAAGCCCCTGCTCGACCCGCTGGGCCTGACCTACCCGCAATACCTGGTGATGCTGGTGCTGTGGGAAGGTGATGGCGTCACCGTGTCGCAGCTGGGGGAACGCCTGGCGCTGGACTCCGGCACGCTGACGCCGCTGCTGAAGCGGCTGGAGACCACCGGCCTCGTGCAACGCCTGCGCGACAGCAGCGACGAGCGCCGTGTGCTGCTGCAGCTGACCGCCGCCGGCCGCGCGATAAAAACGCAGGCCTTGGCCGTGCCCGAAGCCGTGGCCTGTGCCAGCGGCTGCGCGCTCGACGAACTGGCCGCCCTCACCACCCGCCTGCAGGCGCTGCGCCTGCAGATCATCGATTCCACCCCCCGCGCCGCTTGAAGCCCCAGGCGCACAACAGCCCAAGGAGAAGACCATGGCCATCGACAAAGCCCTCTACACCGCCCAAGCCACGTCCACCGGCGGCCGCACCGGCACCACCGAATCGTCCGACGGCCGCCTGAAGGCCCAGCTGTCCACGCCCAAGGAACTGGGCGGCGACGGCGGCCCGGGCACCAACCCCGAGCAGCTGTTCGCCTCGGGCTATGCCGCCTGCTTCATCGGCGCGATGAAGGCCGTGTCGGCGCGCCAGCAGATCAAGCTGCCGGCCGAGGTGTCGATCACCGCCGACGTCTCCATCGGCCCGATGACAGGCAAGGCCGGCGCCTTCGGCATCGCCGTGGCGATGGCCGTCAGCATTCCCGGCATGGACCGCGCCGCGGCCGAAGCCCTGGTGACGACAGCGCACGAGGTCTGCCCGTACTCGAACGCCACACGCGGCAACATCGACGTGACGCTGACCGTCGTCTAAAGCAGGTCGAGCAGCAGCGCCACACGCGCCTGCACCGGTGTCAGCGGCCCGGCCGAGGGCAAGGCCGCCGGCGTGCCGCCGACCACACCGCCCAGCAG
>JBASTF010000284.1:0-6098 GCA_049274755.1 Rubrivivax sp.
GCTGCTGCAGGCCGCTGCCACGGCCAGCGACGATGCCACGGCGCTGGGCCCGCAGGACCTGGTGATCGTCGCCGTGAAGGGCCAGGCACTGGCCGCGGTGGCGCAGCAGATCGCGCCGCTGCTGGGCCGGTCGACGCTGGTGATGCCGGCGATGAACGGCGTGCCCTGGTGGTTCGGCCACGGTGTCGCGGCGCTCGGCACCGCGCCGCTGGCCAGCGTGGACCCCGGTGGCCACATCGGCGCGGCCATCGGCATCGAACGGGTGGTCGGCTGCGTCGTGCATGCCAGCACGGCAACCTCCGAGCCCGGGCTGGTGGTGCACCGCATGGGCCAGGGCCTGATCGTCGGCGAAGCGCTGGGCGGTCGGAGTGCCCGTGTGCAGCCGGTCGTGGACCTGCTGCTGCAGGCCGGTTTCGACACCACACACAGCGCCGATGTGCGGCGCGACATCTGGTACAAGCTCTGGGGCAACATGACGATGAACCCGGTGAGCGCCGTCACCGGTGCCACCGCCGACCTGGTGCTGGCCGACCCGCTGCTGCGCGAGTTCAGCTCGGCGGCCATGCGCGAAGCCGCTGCCATCGGCGCGCTGCTGGGCTGCCCGATCGAACAGAGCCCGGACGACCGCCACGCCATCACACGCAAGCTGGGCGCTTTCAAGACCTCGATGCTGCAGGACGCGGAAGCCGGGCGCGCGCTGGAGCTGGACGCCATCGTCGGTGTCGTGCACGAACTGGGCCGCCGCCTCGGTGTGGCCACGCCGGCCATCGACGCGCTGTTCGGCCTGGCCCGCGTGTTCGGCCAGGTGCATGGGCTGTACCCGCGGGACAATGCGGCCCAGGTTCATTAGCATCCGCCCATGAAGGAGCACCCCATGCAAAACCGCAGAGACATGCTGTCGGCCTCTGCCCGCATCGCGCTGGCGCTGGCCGGCGCCGGCCTGCTGCCCGGCCTGGCCCAGGCGCAAAGCGCGGCCTGGAACAACGCCGCGTTCGACGCCAAGTCCCTGGCCGAACTGGTGAAGGCCCTGGGCGCCGCCGCACCGGTGGAAAGCAAGGACGTCACGATCACCGGCCCGGACATCGCCGAAAACGGCGCCGTCGTGCCGGTGGGCGCGTCCAGCACGCTGCCGGGCGTGAAGCGGCTGATGCTGCTGGTCGAGAAGAACCCGAACATGCTGTCGGCGATCTTCGAGGTCAACGAGTTCGTCGAACCGGCGTTTTCCACACGCGTGAAGATGGGCCAGTCCTCCAACGTCTTCGCCGTGGCGCTGACGGGCGACGGCAAACTGCTGTTCGCGCAGAAGGAGATCAAGGTCACGCTCGGGGGCTGCGGCGGCTGAGGGCCGGCTGCAGTCCGCACAACAACAGGAGAAACAGACATGGCCGACCCGATGCGCATCCGCGCCCAGGCCGCCGGTGACAAGACCACCGTGCGTGTGCTGATGAGCCACGAGATGGAAACCGGGCAGCGCAAGGACGCTGCCGGCAAGACGATTCCGGCCTGGTTCATCCAGACCGTGAGCGCCACGCTGAACGGCAAGACCGTGCTGAACGCGCAGTGGGGCCCTTCGGTGGCGAAGAACCCCTTCCTGCAGTTTGTCGTCAAGGGCGCCAAGGCCGGCGACAAGGTGGCCGTCACCTGGGTGGACAACCGCGGCGACAAGCGCACGGACGAAGCCGTCGTCGCCTGATGATGATGAAGGCAACGCTGCTGCTGATCACCGCTGCGCTGGCAGCCGTGGCAGGCCCGGCCGCCGCGCAGGGCAAGTCCACCGCCGACGGCATTGCGGAGTACCGCAAGATGCTGGAAGACGGCAACCCGGCCGAGTTGTTCGAAGCCAAGGGCGAGGCGCTGTGGAAAACCAGGCGCGGGCCGAAAAACGCCTCGCTCGAACAGTGCGACCTCGGCCTGGGCCCGGGCCGCGTGAAAGGCGCCTTCGTCACGCTGCCGCGTTACTTCGCGGACACGCAGCGTGTGCAAGACCTGGAGTCGCGGCTGCTGACCTGCATCGAGACACTGCAGGGCCTGAAAGCCGCCGACATCGCCAGCACGCCTTTCGGCCGCGGCGAGCAGGCCAACATGGAAGCCCTGGCCGCCTGGGTGGCGGCCGAATCGCGCGGGCTGCGTTTTGCGCTGCCGCAAGGCCATGCCGAGGAGCGGAAGTTCTACGAGCTCGGCAAACGTGCCTTCTTTTACCGCGGCGGGCCTTATGACTTCTCCTGCGCTTCCTGCCATGGCGAAGACGGCAAGCGCATCCGCCTGCAAGACCTGCCCAACCTGACGAAGAACCCCGGCAACGGCATCGGCTTCGCCGCCTGGCCGGCCTACCGTGTCAGCAGTGGCGAACTGTGGACGATGCAGCGCCGGCTGAACGACTGCTTCCGCCAGCAGCGTTTCCCGTTCCCTGGTTATGCCTCGGACGTGACGGTGGCGCTGGCGGTCTACATGGGCGTCAACGCCAAGGGCGCAGAGTCCATCGCGCCGGCGCTGAAGCGCTGAGGAGGCCCGCATGAACAACAACAACAAACACCGTGCCGCGCTGGCTGCACTGACCTTGCTGGCCGGCTGCGCCGCACTGGCACCGGCCCCCGACTACGGCCCGGCGACGCAGGCGATGATGAAGGCCTCGTTCCGCGACCAGGGCATCGCCAAGGTCGAGCGCCTGGACCAGGACGCTTCGAACGCCGAATGTTCGACCGCCGAAGGCAAGAGCCTGCCCGATGCCCGGGCCGAGGCCATCATGACGGCAGCGCGTGCCAGCGTGAAGCTGCCAGCCGACGGCCGTTTCATCGGCGACTGGCGCGAAGGCGAGAAGCTGGCGCAGAACGGCCGCGGCATGACCTGGAGCGACAGCGGTGCACCAGGCAGCAACGGCGGCAACTGCTACAACTGCCACCAGATCAGCCCGCAGGAGATCTCCTTCGGTACGCTGGGCCCCAGCCTCTACCACTACGGCAAGAACCGCGGCGTCGCCGACGTCAACGCCGAGACGGCCAAGGGCATCGTCGACTACACCTGGACCAAGCTCTACAACGCGAAGTCCTACAACGCCTGTTCGGGCATGCCGCGTTTTGGCCATGCCGGGCTGCTGGACGAAACCCAGCTGAAACACCTGATGGCCTTGCTGCTGGATCCGAAGTCGCCGGTCAACGCGCAGTGAGCCTGGCGCGCCGCGAGTTCCTGCAACTGCTGGGCGCGGCCTCGGTGGCCGGCCTGGGCCTGGGGCGGTATGCCGAAGCGGACGCGGCCGTCGCGCAGCAAGGGCTGTACGAGCTGCCGCGTTTCGGCAACGTCTCGCTGCTGCACATGACGGACTGCCATGCGCAGCTGCTGCCCATCCGCTTCCGCGAGCCCAGCGTCAACATCGGCGTCGGCGCGATGGCCGGGCAGCTGCCGCACCGTGTGGGCCGCGCGCTGCTGCAAAGCACCGGTCTGCGTGCCGGCTCGCAGCTGGCCCATGCCTTCACGCACCTGAGCTTCGAAACCGCCGCGCGCCGCTACGGCAAGGTCGGTGGCTTCGCCCACCTGGCCACGCTGGTGAAACAGCTGCGCGCCAGCCGCCCCGGTGCGCTGCTGCTCGACGGCGGCGACACCTGGCAGGGTTCGGCCACGGCGCTGTGGACCGGAGCGCAGGACATGGTCGAGGCCTGCAAGCTGCTGGGCGTGGACGTGATGACCGGCCACTGGGAGTTCACCCATGGCATGGCGCGTGTGAAGCAGATCGTCGAGAAGGAACTCGCCGGCAGCATCGAGTTCGTTGCGCAGAACGTGAAGACCACGGACTTCGGCGACCCCGTGTTCAAGCCCTATGTGCTGCGCCAGGTGAACGGCGTGACGGTGGCCATCGTCGGCCAGGCCTTCCCCTACACACCGATCGCCAACCCACGCTACATGGTGGCCGACTGGAGCTTCGGCATCCAGGAAGAGAGCCTGCAGGCCGTCGTCGACGAAAGCCGCGGCAAGGGCGCCCAGCTCGTGGTGCTGCTGTCGCACAACGGCATGGACGTGGACCTGAAGCTGGCCGGCCGTGTGCGCGGCATCGACGCCATCCTGGGTGGCCACACGCACGACGGCGTGCCGGTGGCCGTCCCGGTGCGCAATGCCGGCGGTACGACGCTGGTCACCAACGCCGGCAGCAACGGCAAGTTCCTCGGTGTGCTGGACTGCGAGGTGAAAAGCGGCCGCCTTGTCGACTGGCGCTACAAGCTGCTGCCGGTGTTCAGCAACATGCTGAAGGCCGACCCGGAGATGGAGGCGCTGATCCGCAAGCTGCGTGCGCCCCATGCCGACAAGCTGGCGGAGCCCCTGGCCGTCAGCGACGGCCTGCTGTACCGCCGCGGCAACTTCAACGGCAGCTGGGACCAGCTGCTGTGCGACGCGCTGATGGACGTGCAGGACGCCGAGATCGCGCTGTCGCCCGGTTTCCGCTGGGGCACCAGCCTGCTGCCTGGCGACACCATCACACGCGAGCTGCTGATGGACCAGGTGGCGACGACCTACTCCTACGCCACCGTCACGACGATGAGCGGCGAGACGCTGAAGACCATCCTCGAAGACGTCTGCGACAACCTGTTCAACCCCGACCCGTATTACCAGCAGGGCGGCGATATGGTGCGTGTCGGCGGTTTGACCTATGCCTGCGAGCCGGGTGCGGCCATGGGCCGCCGCATCCACGACATGCGGCTGAACGGCAAGCCCATCGACGCCGGCAAGACCTACAAGGTGGCCGGCTGGGCGCCGGTGGCCGAGGCGGCCCGCGACGCCGGCAACAAGATGGTCTGGGACGTCGCCGAACAGTGGCTGAAGAGCCGCCGCCGCGTGGCGCCTCGGCGGCCCAACATGCCCAGGCTGATCGGCGTGAGCGGCAATACCGGCCTGGGTTGAACTAGACCGCCAGCGCGTCGGCCCAGATGTTCTCGGCCCAGCTCAGCGCGTAGCGGCCTTCCAGCGCGCTGGCCGACGCAGACACACCACCCGAGCCCGGCACCGTCTTGAAGGTCTTGTCGGCCGCGTCGTACTGGTGCACCGACGCAACGTGGATGACATCGCTGGCGGTGACGAAGCTGTAGCAGGTGTTCATCACCACCGGCGTCGGGTTCACAGGCTCGCCCTTCAGCAGCTGGATGATGGCCGCTGCGGCCAGCTTGGCATGCTGGTTGGCCATGTGGCCGGACTTCGGCATCGCCGGCCCCGGGAACGTCGCGTCACCGAGCACGTGGATGCCGGGCACGGCGGTGGACTCCATCGTCAGCCAGTTCACGCCGACCCAGCGGTTGTTGATGGTGATCAGGCCCGAGGTCCGGGCGATGTCGCCGGCCCGCTGCGGCGGGATGACGTTCAGCACATCGGCCTTCACGTCCTCGAACTCCAGCTTGGCCGTGGTGCCGGACACTTCCTTCAGCTCGGCATTGGCGCGGTATTCCAGAATGCCTGCGTAGTGCTGCTGGAAGGCGCGCTCGAACAAGGCCTTCTTCGACTGCACCTCGGGGTTGGCGTCCAGCACCAGCAGCTTGGACCTGGGCTTGGCCACCTTCAGGTAGCTGGCCACCATGCAGGCGCGTTCGTAAGGCCCGGGTGGGCAGCGGTAGGGCGCTTTCGGAATGGTCATCGCAAACACGCCGCCGTCGCGCATGGCCTCGAGCTGGCGGCGCAGCGCCAGCGTCTGCGGCCCGGCCTTCCAGCCATGCGTGATGCTGCCGTTGTCGACGGCCGGCTGCAGGCCGCCGACATCGCCGAACATGAAGTCCACGCCGGGCGACACGACGAGGCGGTCGTAAGGCAGTTCGCCACCACCGGCCAGCCGCACTTTCTTCGCCGCGGCGTCGATGGCCGTGACCTCGCCCTGCACGACCTTCACGCCGACGGCCTTCAGCCCGTCGTAGCCGCGTGTGATGTCGGCCATCTGCTTGTGGCCGCCGATCACGAGGTTGGAGATGGGGCAGGAAACGAAGCTGGTGTTGCGCTCCACCAGCGTCACGTCGACATTGCCGCCCCACAGCCGCAGGTAACGCGTCGCCGTGGCACCGCCGAAGCCGCCGCCGATGACGACGACGCGGCCGATCGAAGGGCCGGCGGCCACGCCGGCGCAGCCGGCC
>JBASTF010000285.1:0-4902 GCA_049274755.1 Rubrivivax sp.
GGCATAGGCCGCACCGAGGCGGTCGCGCAGCGGCGCGCCGGGCACGCCGGCGGCCTGGTCCTGCAGGCGGCGCAGCGTCTGCGGGTCGGTGTCCATCAGCACTCGGGCGCGCTGCTGCATCAACACATGGCGCAGCGGCGGCGCAGGCTTGGCGGGGCCGGCGAAGAGCGCACGCGAGCGCGATTCGCTCATGCGCTCCACCGTCAGCGGATGGCTGCGCAGGTAGGGGAAGTTGCCGCCGTCGTTGATGCGGTTGGCGGCGTCCATCTTCTCGAACATCTGCGCCATGCCCAGCGGCGCGAAACCGGCGGCGCCGAGCAGGCCGTAGCCCAGGCGGTCGGCCTCGCGTTCCATGTCGCGCGAGAAGTTCAGCTGGCCCTGGATGGCCGCAGCCTGGCCGCCCATGATGGCGGCGTTGGCGACATCGACGCTGTTGCTGCGCGCCGCCGCCAGGATGCCCACCAGCAATGCCGCCAGGCCCACCATCGAACTGCGCTGCGAGTTCACGACGCCGCGTGCGATGTGGCGCTGCGTCACGTGCGCGAGTTCGTGCGCCATCACCGAGGCCAGTTCGTCGCTGCTGGCCGTCAGCGCGATCAGGCCCAGGTGCGCGCCGACATAGCCGCCGGGCAGCGCGAAGGCGTTGACCGTGCGGTCCAGCACCAGGAAGACCTCCCAGGCGAACTGGCGTTCGATGTCCGGTTCGACGTTGCCGTTGGCGCGCGCCGCCGCCAGCAGCGGCTGCCAGATCGACTGCAGGAACTCCAGCAGCACCGGGTCGTCCAGGTAGGCCGGGTCGCGCCGGATCTCGCGCATGATCTGCTCGCCCATGCGCTTTTCGGTGCCGACGCCGAACTCGTCGGCGGCAGCTTCGCCCAGCGACGGCAACCGCACCTGGGCCAGCGGCGCCTGCATCGGCGCAAGCGCCAGGGCCAGCGCCAGAGCGCAGGTGGTCGGGCGGAACGGGTGGTTCAAGCGGCGGTTCAAGCTGGGCTGCGGCGGTTCGACGCGCCACTATGATGACAGTTCCGCATTGCCCGCATGTTTCCATCGATGAACGCGCCCGCTCCCTCGCCGCTGACCCACTTCGACGCGCAGGGCCAGGCGCACATGGTCGACGTGTCGGACAAGGCCGAGACGCACCGCGTGGCACGTGCCAGCGGCCTCATCCACATGCTGCCGGCGACCTTTGCGCTGGTGGCCGAAGGGCGGGCGAAAAAGGGCGACGTCATCGCGGTGGCGCGCATCGCAGCCATCCAGGGCGCCAAGCGCACGGCCGAGCTGGTGCCACTGTGCCACCCACTGCCGATCACACGGGTGGCCGTGGACTTCGAGCTTGACGAACAGCAGCACGCGGTGCGTTGCACGGCCCAGGTGGAAACCTTCGGCCGCACCGGCGTGGAGATGGAAGCGCTGACCGCCGTGCAGGTGGGCCTGCTGACGGTGTACGACATGTGCAAGGCCGCCGACCGCGGCATGGTGATGGGCGAGATCCGCGTGCTCGAAAAACGCGGTGGCAAAAGCGGCGACTGGGTGGCCGCGGGGCCGGCGCCTACGGCCTGAGATAAGCCTGCCAGCCGGGCTCACGCCGCGGCGGCTGGCACTGGAAGAGTGGCGCGCTGGCCGCCGTCGAAGCCGCTGCTGCGGCCGATGCCGGCGCCTGGCACTCGGCAAAAAATTCCTGTGATGCGGCGTTGTGGAACTCGCGCAGCCGCGCTGCGATGGCGCTGGCTTCGTCCAGTTCACCACGCTGCGCCAGCGCCTTGGCCCAGGCCACCATCAGCCGCGTGTCCAGCAGGTAGTGCGAAGCACGTTCGAAGGGCTGCAGGTTGCTGCTGTCGGCGTCGGTGGTGGCCGCGGCGTAGTCCGCATGGTGCGCAAACAGCACACTGTGCTGGCCACGCCGGATGCGCTCGGCCAGCGGCGGTGCGCCGTCGGCAGCGCTGAAGATCGCGGTGACGCTGCGGTAGTCCAGCACCGACAGGGTCGCCGCCAGCACCAGCGCGATGCCAGCCGCCGTGAAGCTGCGTGATGGGCCACCAGCCACCGGCAGCGCACCACGCGGCTGGCCGACGGCAAAGGCCCAGGCCCAGGCCGCCGGCAGCAGGAAGTAGCTGTACCACAGCGGGTACTCGAGCAGGCTGTGCAGCCCGATCATCAGCACCATCACCGTCGCGCAGCGGCGGCCGATGCCGGTGTCGCCGTCGTCATGCAGCCCCTGGCGCACGGCGCGCACCAGGGCCCACAGCAGCAAGGCCATCACCAGCGCCGCCAGCGGCAGGCCGATCTCCACCGCCAGCTGCAGCGGCAGGTTGTGCGTGTGGTCGAAGAAGGCAATCGCACGCTGCGGGAAGGGCGTCAGCGACCAGGCGAAGTTGAACTCGCCGAAGCCCACGCCCAGCCACGGATGCATGCGGATCAGCGCCAGCGTGTCGCGCCAGATGTTGAAGCGCGAGCCGGAGACATCGGCCTCGGCCAGCCGCGCCGTGCCGCCGAAGTTGCCGTGCGCCAGCTTGGCCCACTCGGCCATGCCCAGCCAGGCCACGGCATAGAGCAGCGGTGCCGCCAGCAGCAGCGCCCGCATCGGCCGCGACAAACGCCGGTCGACCAGGGCCCACAGCGCCAGCAGCACGACACTGACAGTGCCGGTGCGCGAAGCCGTCAGCACGACGGCGAAGATCATCGCGGCGAACATCGCCACGGCCCAGCGCCGGTTCAGGCGCCGAAGCTCGGCCAGTGCGATGACGGCGATGGCCGACCACAGCAGCAGGCTGCTCAGGTGGTTGGGCTGGCGCAGGTTGCCGACGGCACGGCCGGGAATGCCCGAGGTGGCCAGCCAGTCGCCATCGGTCCAGCCCGGCGCAAACACCTGGATCGCGGCGATCGCAACATTGAGGGCGCCGGCGACCACCCAGCCGAGGCAAAAATCGCCGAAGGCCGAGGCCGCATCGGGCCGTGCATGCGCAGCGGCACCACTGGCCAACAGCACCCCGGCCGCCAGCAGCATGCCGATGGCCGACAAGGCCAGCCCCATCGGCAAGGCCCCCGGTCCCCAGGACCACAACACAGCCAGCAGCAACACACCCAGCGCCGCCGCCAGCGGCCCGGCCCCCTGCCACCAGGCCCCGCTGCGCGGCGCCGCGGCCATCACGAACCAGCCCCACAAGGCGATCGCCAGCGCCTGGTTCAGGAAGGTCGGCGACGGCGAGACGTTGTAGGCCAGCAGGGAGGGGGCGGTGGCGGCGAGAATGGCCAGCGCGGCGCGGCCCTGGCGTTGCAGGCTCTCGGTGTCGTGGTGCTTCATCGGCGGCCGTGATTCTGCCCATTTGCCACGCCAGTGCTGCACCGGGCCGCAGATACACTTTGCGTCCCCACGCAACGCACACCCGGGCCATGCCCCTTCCTGCAGCGCCCTCGAATGTCGCCGTTGTGCACGACTGGCTCGTGGACTTCGCCGGCTCGGAACGGGTGCTGGAGCAGATCCTCGCGCTGTTCCCCGACGCGACGCTGTACACGCTGATCGATCGCATGCCGGCGCCTGAACGCAACCGGCTGCCCAGCCGTGCCACAAGAACCTCGTGGCTGCAGCGCCTGCCCCGCGTCGAGCGCTATTTCACACGCTGCCTGCCGCTGATGCCACTGGCGATGCAGCAGTTCGACCTCTCGGGCCACGATCTCGTCATCAGCAGCAGCCACTGCGTGGCCAAGGGCGTCATCGTGCCGCCCGAGGCCTTGCACCTGTGTTATTGCCATTCGCCGATGCGCTACGCCTGGGACATGCAGGGCGAGTATCTGCATCACGAAGGGCTGGACCATGGCATCCAGGGTTGGCTGGCGCGTCGCATGTTCCACCGGCTGCGCCAGTGGGATGCCACCAGCCACCAGGGGGTGGACCACTTCGCGGCCAATTCGCATTTCGTGCGCCAGCGCATCCTGAAGTGTTACCGCCGCCCGGCGACGGTGATCCACCCACCGGTGGCGCTGCCCGCCGAAGCCGACAGCAGCGGCGTCCGCGAGGCCGGACACTATGTGACCGTGGGGCGCTTGATGGGCTACAAGAACGTGGGCCTGATGCTGGACGCCTTCCGCCTGCTGCCCGAACTGCGCTTGACCGTGGTCGGCGACGGACCGCAGCGCCGCGCGCTGCAGTCGCGTGCCCCGGGCAACGTGCACTTCGCCGGCGCGCTGCCCGAGGCCGACAAGCAGCAGTTGCTGCAGCAGGCCACCGCCTTCGTCTTTGCCGCCGTGGAAGACTTCGGCATCGCGCCGGTCGAAGCGCTGGCTGCAGGCACGCCGGTGGTTGCACGCGCACGCGGCGGGGCCCTCGACTATCTGCAGCATGGCGACAACGCCTGGCTCTTCGACGCCGCAACGCCCGAAGGCCTGGCCCAGGCCCTGTTGCAGTCCGCCGCCGCCTGGCCTGCCGACGTGGCCGACCGCTGCCGCCGCAGCGCCGCCGGGTTTGCCGCCACACGCTTCCGCAGCGAGCTGGCGCACTGGGTCGAGACCCATTGGACGGCCTGGCGCGCCGGGGCTGCACCGACAGCCTGAGATGACGGCGCCGCTGCGTGTGCTGATCGTCAGCGAGATGTCCGTGCCCTACACCACGGGCGGGGGTGAAACACGCTACGCGCTGCTGGCGCGCCAGCTGGTGGCCTTGGGGCACCAGGTCACCTGGTTGTCGATGCGACAGAAGCACAGCCCGGCACAGGAGACCCTGGCCGGCGTGCAGCATCTGCACGCCGGCCCGCACATCGCGCAACCGCCGCAGCGCCCGCTGCTGGCCAAGCTGCGTTTCATGGCCACCGTGGTCCTGCACCTGCTGCGCCACCGCTACGACGTGGTCGATTGCCAGACCTACGCGCCGCTGCCCGCCGCCTGGCTGGCCTGCCGGCTGCGCGG
>JBASTF010000286.1:0-2959 GCA_049274755.1 Rubrivivax sp.
AGCGTTTCCAGGCTGCGGCCCGGCAGCGGCAGCACCGGTTCGCCCAGCGCGCGCTGCATCGCCGGGTTGGCGGCGGTCACCACGCCTCGCTGGTCCACCGCCAGCACCGCGTCCTGCAGGTGTTGCAGCACGGCGTTCAGCTGCGCGTAGCGGCTGGCTTCCAGCCGCGCCACACGCGCCAGTTCCAGCGCATCGTCGAAACCCTGGCGGATGCTGTTCAGCGAATAGGCCAGCACGCCTTGCAACCCCGCCGCCACGGCCAGTTCGACGACGACGCTGGAGCCCAGCACCACCGACACCCCGGCCTCGCGCAGCGCGGCGATGCGCTCGCGCGCTTCGGCCGGTGTGTGGTAGGCGTGCTGGTCGATCGCGATGTTCAGCAAGCCCTTCACCGCTTCGAGCTCGGGAATGATCTGGCCGAAGCTGACGATGCCCACATGCCGGGCCAGCGCGCGGGCGCGGATCAGCGCCTGCAGCAGGTCGAAGCCGCCGAGCTGGATGGTCGCCACCGGCACCGGCAGGTGGCGGCGCAGCAGCGCGGCGTTGGCGCCGGCGCTGACGAAGACATCGACGGCGCCACGCGCCACACGGTCGCGTGCGATGGCCAGCGCCTGCTCGAAGCTGCCGTCGACCACCTCGATCTGGGCGCGCTCGGCGTAGTCGGCGACGATGGGTGCGGCCAGTTCGCGGATGGCGCGGTAGCTGAGAAAACACAGGCGGGGCAGCGGCATCGTCGGTGTTGCAGGCACTGAAACACCGAGTGTTTCACACGTTGCGCATGCAACTGCAGCACCTCGACAAATCAAGCACTTGCGCCGCCGGCCCCGATGGCATGCCGGCTGCAACACCGGGTGCAAACCACCAGGAGCGCCTCCCGATGACAGCACCGAGACCAACGACAACAGCGCTGTCGCTGCGCCAGCGCCTGCAGCAGCCCGGCCTGATCAGCGCCCCGGGTGTGCACGACATGGTGTCGCTGCGCATGGCCGATGCCCTGGGCTTCGACGCGCTGTACATGACGGGCTTCGGCGCCGTCGCTTCGCACCTGGGCCTGCCCGACGCCGGGCTGGCCACCTACACCGACATGGTGGCCCGTGTGCGCCAGATGGCCGGCATGGCACGCACGCCGCTGATTGCCGACGGCGACACCGGCTACGGCGGCCTGCTGAACGTGCAGCACACGGTGCAGGGCTACGAAGCCGCCGGCGCCCAGGCCATCCAGCTCGAAGACCAGGAAGTGCCGAAGAAGTGCGGCCACACGCCGGGGCGGCGTGTCGTGCCAATGGCCGAGATGGTGAAGAAGATCCAGGTCGCCGCAGCAGCACGGCGCTCCAAGGACTTTCTCATCATCGCGCGCACCGACGCGCGCAGCAGCCTGGGGCTGGACGAGGCGCTGCGCCGCGCCGAGGCCTATGGCCGCGCCGGCGCCGACATCCTGTTCGTCGAGTCACCGGAAAGCGAAGACGAGATGCGCCGCATCGGCCGCGCCTTCGACCTGCCGCTGCTGGCCAACATGGTGGACGGCGGGCGCACGCCGGTGCTGCCGGCGGCGACGCTGGCCGAGCTGGGCTACCGCATCGCGATCTTCCCGGTGACGGCCCTGCTCGCCGCCACACAGGCCATGCAGGCGGCCTATGCCGCCATCTGCGCCCAGGGTTCGTCGGCCGGGCTGGTGCAGCCGCTGATGCCGTTTTCCGCGCTGACGCAGCTGATGGGCTTCGCCGAGGTCTACGCCTTCGAGCAGCGCTGGGCCGACGCCAGCTGAAACACAACACACCGCACGACGACAACAACGACGGAGACGACAACATGCTGAGACAAACGATGGCCGCCCTGCTGCTGGCCTGCTGCGGCCTGACGGCCACGCAGGCACAGGAGGCGTTCCCGACCAAGCCGATCCGCCTGGTCGTGCCGTTCACGCCAGGCGGCGTCACCGACGCCAGCGGCCGGCTGATCGCCGACGCGCTGGGCAAGCGCCTGGGCCAGCAGGTGGTGGTGGACAACAAACCCGGCGCCAGCGGCAACATCGGCACGGCCCAGGTCGTCGCCGCGGCGCCCGACGGCTACACCTTGCTGCTGGCCTTCGACGGCACGATGGTCATCAACCCCCATGTCTTCGCCAAGGTGCCGTTCGACACCTTGAAGGACTTCGCCCCGGTGGGCAAGATCGGCAACGCAGTGCTGGTCCTCGTCGCCCACCCGGAGGTGCCGGCGAAGACGCTGCAGGAGGTCATCGGCCTGTCGAAAACCAGGACCCTGGCCTACGGCACGTCCGGCATCGGCGGCACACCGCACATCGCCGGCGAGATGCTGGCCCAGCGCACCGGCGCCAGGCTCGAACATGTGCCGTACAAGGGTGGCGGCCAGGCCCTCACCGACGTCATCGGCGGCAGCATCCCGCTGGTCTACACCGCGGTGGCCAGCGCCCAGGCGCATGTGAAGTCGGGCAAGCTGAAGGCCATCGCCGTGTCCAGCACCCAGCGCAGCGGCTCGCTGCCCGAGGTGCCGACCTTCATCGAAAGCGGCGTCGCCGACTTCAGCGTCGAGTCCTGGGTCGGCCTGCTGGCGCCGGCGCGCACGCCGCCGGCGGTGCTGCACAGGCTGAACAGCGAGCTCAACGCCGTGCTCAACGACCCCGCGGTGCGCGAGCGCCTGGCGGTGCTGGGCATCGAGCCCACGCCGGGCAGCGGCGACAACTTCCGCCAGCAGATGCAGAAGGACCTGGGCGCCTACGGCCCCATCGTGAAGGCGGCCGGCATCAAGCTGGAATAGGCGTTTTCAGCCGGCGTCGAAGGCGCCTGGCAGCCATTCGATGGTGTCGCCGTCGATGGCCACGACATCGAAGCGGCAGGCCGGCGGCGCGGCAAAACGCAGCAGGTAGTGCTGGGCCGCAAACACGAGGCGCCGCTGCTTGGCGGCACCGATGCTGGCGGCGGCACCGCCGGCGCCGCTGCCACGG
>JBASTF010000287.1:0-3226 GCA_049274755.1 Rubrivivax sp.
GGTGGCGCCGGTGGCATCTGCGGCAACGGGCGCATGCAGCGCGGCGGCGCTGGCCACCGTCCCGGCCAACCGCAACAAGCTCAACCCCTCGCTGACCTTCGACACCCTGGTGCCTGGCCGCGCCAACCAGATGGCGCGCACCGCGGCCCTGCATGTGGCCGGTGCACCCGGCGCGATGTACAACCCGCTATTCATCTATGGCGGTGTCGGCCTGGGCAAGACCCACCTCGTGCACGCCGTCGGCAACGCGCTGCTGAAGGACAAGCCCGATGCCCGTGTGCTGTACCTGCACGCCGAACAGTTCATCAGCGACGTGGTGAAGAACTACCAGCGCAAGACCTTCGACGAGCTGAAGGCCAAGTACCACTCGCTGGACCTGCTGCTGATCGACGACGTGCAGTTTTTCGCCGGCAAGGACCGCACCCAGGAAGAGTTCTTCAACACCTTCGAGGCCTTGCTGGCCAAGAGGGCCCACATCATCATGACCAGCGACACCTATCCCAAGGGCCTGGTCGACATCGACGAACGGCTGACCAGCCGCTTCGATGCCGGGCTCACGGTGGCCATCGAGCCGCCCGAGCTGGAGATGCGGGTCGCCATCCTGATCAAGAAGGCGTTGAACGAAGGCGCCGAGATGCCCGAGGACGTGGCCTTCTTCGTCGCCAAGAACGTGCGTGCCAACGTGCGTGAACTCGAAGGCGCCTTGCGCAAGGTGCTGGCCTACAGCCGCTTCAGCCAGAAGGACATCAACATCGTGCTGGCGCGCGAGGCGCTGCGCGACCTGCTGTCGATCCAGAACCGGCAGATCTCGGTGGAGAACATCCAGAAGACGGTGGCCGACTTCTACAAGATCAAGGTCGCCGACATGTACAGCAAGAAGCGCCCGGCCTCGATTGCCAGGCCGCGGCAGATTGCGATGTACCTGGCCAAGGACATGACGAAAAAAAGCCTGCCCGAGATCGGCGAGCTCTTCGGTGGCCGCGACCACACGACGGTGTTGCACGCCGTGCGCAAGATCGGCGACGAACGCAGCCGCAACAGCGAACTGAACCAGCAGCTGCATGTGCTGGAACAGACGCTGAAGGGCTGAGGCCGCTTGTGAAGCAGGCCTGTGGGCAAGCCTGGGGACGGTTCTGGAACAAGGCTTGCGTTGTCCACAGCCCGGGCGCTGCGGCGCCGGTTGTCCAGAAACACGGCGCACCGGCGCCCGCCTGCCACCCACAGGGTTCATGGCCTGCTAAAGCGTTGATGGAAAAGGCGAAAATAGCGTTGTCCCCAGAAATGCCGGTGGCCTACTACGACTACCAGGCTTGAAAAGAGGAAAAGAAGATGATCGTCCTGAAAGCGCCGCAGGCTCAGCTGCTGGAGTCACTGCAATCGGTGGCCGGCATCGTCGAGCGTCGGCACACGCTGCCCATCCTGGCCAACGTGCTGCTGCGCAAGAACGGCCCGTTGGTGGAATTCACGACCAGCGACCTGGAGATCCAGGTGCGCACGAATGCCGAACTCGGTGGTGATGCCGGCAGCTTCGCCACCACGGTGGGCGCACGCAAGCTCATCGACATCCTGCGTGCACTGCCAGCCGACCAGGTGGTGACGCTGAGCGCCGCGCAGAACAAGCTCACGCTGCAAGGCGGCAAGAGCCGCTTCACGCTGCAGACGCTGCCGGCCGACGACTTCCCGCTGGTCAACGAAGCGGTCGACTTCGGCCCGGCCTTCGCCGTGCCGCAGAAGACGCTGCGCCAGCTGATCAACCAGGTGCACTTCGCGATGGCGGTGCACGACATCCGCTACTACCTGAACGGCATCCTGTTCATCGCCGAAGGCAAGACGCTGACGCTGGTGGCCACCGACGGCCACCGCCTGGCGCTGGCGCAGAGCACGCTGGACGCCGACGTGCCGAACAAGCAGGAAGTCATCCTGCCGCGCAAGACCGTGCTCGAGCTGCAGCGCCTGCTGAAGGACGAAGACACCGCCATCGAGATGCGCTTCGCCGGCAACCAGGCCAAGTTCCAGTTCTCGGGCATGGAGTTCGTCACCAAGCTGGTCGAGGGCAAGTTCCCCGACTACAACCGCGTGATCCCGAAGAACCACAAGAACGCACTGGTGCTTGGCCGTGCGCCGCTGCTGGCCTGTCTGCAGCGCGCCGCCATCCTGACCAGCGAGAAGTTCAAGGGTGTGCGCATGAACGTCGAGCCCGGCCTGCTGCGCATCGCGTCCAGCAATGCCGAGCAGGAAGAGGCCAAGGAAGAACTCGAGGTCGACTACAACGGCGACGCCATCGAGATCGGCTTCAACGTCACCTACCTCATCGACGTGCTGGCCAACATGAGCCACGAGATGGTGAAGCTGGAGCTGCAGGACACGGCGGCCAGCGCGCTGTTCACGGTGCCCGAGCAGCCCGGCTTCAAGTACGTCGTGATGCCGATGAGGATCTGACCGCCTGGTGGCGGCCAGACCCGCATCGGCATCGATGCCTGAATGCTGCACACCCCCTGCCCCCGCCGAGCGGGGGTTCTGGCCAGGAAGTTGAATGGGCCGCTGCGGCCCGCGATTGAGAGTTCATGAGCGATTCCAACAACAGCCCGGCGCCCGACGGCGGCTACGGCGAAGGCAGCATCCAGATCCTGGAAGGCCTGGAGGCGGTGCGCAAGCGGCCCGGCATGTACATCGGCGACACCTCCGACGGCACCGGCCTGCACCACCTGGTGTTCGAGGTCGTCGACAACTCCATCGACGAGGCGCTGGCCGGCTTCTGCGACGACATCGTCGTCACCATCCACAGCGACAACAGCATCAGCGTCGTCGACAACGGCCGTGGCATTCCCACCGGCGTGAAGATGGACGACAAACACGAGCCCAAGCGCAGCGCGGCCGAGATTGCGCTGACCGAGCTGCATGCCGGCGGCAAGTTCAACCAGAACAGCTACAAGGTCAGCGGCGGCCTGCACGGTGTCGGCGTCAGCTGCGTCAACGCGCTGTCGAAATGGCTGCACCTGAAGGTGCGGCGCGACGGCAAGGTGCACGCGCTGGACTTCGAGCGCGGCTTCACGCAGGACCGTGTGATCGAGGTCCGCGACGCCGGCTTGGGACCTGTCGAGGTCAGCCCGATGAAGATCGCCGGCGAGACCGAAAAGCGCGGCACCGAAGTCCACTTCCTGCCCGACGACCAGATCTTCAGCCAGATCGACTTCCACTACGACGTGCTGGCCAAGCGGCTGCGCGA
>JBASTF010000288.1:0-1512 GCA_049274755.1 Rubrivivax sp.
GCTGCGGGCCGGTGGCGACGACCTGGCCCCGCACACGCGCCCGGGCCATCGGGTCGCCGACGACGGCGATGTCGCCCGACAGCACCTGGCCCAGCACAAGTTCGCGGCGCAGCAGCCGCGGCCAGACCAGGGTACCGCCCGGGGCCTGCACGACGTTGCCGGCGAGGTCCTGGTGCCAGGCCTGGCCGCCCTGCTGCGCCGGCACACGGAACTCGGCTTCGTCGCGGCGCAGCGCCTGCAGCTGCAGCGTCAACGTGCTCGGCGCCTGGCGCGGCGAGATGCGTTCTTCGTAGACCAGGCGTTCGCCGACGGCCACCGGCAGCGCTGCGGCGCGTTCGGGCGACAGTTCGGGCACCGGCGTCGGGCAGGTCTTGTCGCTGGCCGCCTGGCGCAGCGCCTCGTGCCGGCCTTTCAGCCGCGCCAGGTCTTCGGCTTCCAGGCCATCGGGCCGCATCGCCAGGATGGCGGGCCAGAAGATGCCGACGCCGATGCCGAGCGCCACGATGTTGTTGCCGACACGTTCGTCGACGGCATAGGCCAGGTCGGCGGCCCGCTGCTGCACGGCATCGCTTTCGTCGTCGATGCGGCCGCAGTCCCAGAGCCTGAACTCGGCGGCGCTGGTCGGCAACGGCTTCACGTCGACCGCGCGTGTGGCGCAGCCGGCGAGCAGCAGGGCGGTCAGGCAGGAGGCGAGCCGGGTGGGCGTCATGGCGGGCTGCATTGTGCCCGCCCCGGGTTCACGGCTTCGCGGCAGAGGCGGCGCCGGCCTCCTTCTCGGCCATCTTCTTGGCTGCACGCGGGCGCTTCTCGGCGAAGCGCTTCTTCGCCGCGGCCTGCTCTTCGGGTGTCATGCTGTCCCACTTGGCCTTGGCCTTTTCCTTGGCCGCGGCCTGCTCTTCGGGCGTCATGCTGTCCCACTTCTTCTTGGCCGCTTCCTGGCCCGCGCCCAGGGCGTGGGCGGCGGGCGCCAGGCTCAGGGCAGCGACGGCGGCGACGAGGGCGGCGATCAGGGGCTTCTTCATGCACAACTCCAAAAGAGGAAAGGGGATGTTGGTGACAATGCCTGTCGGGCACACGTCGTTGACGTGCCGGACTGCAAAGTATTGTGTCGCGCGCAGCGGCCGGCGCAGGCCGCGCTACTTGACGCGCCGCGCCACCGAACGCTGGCCGCCGGCCTGTTCCAGCATCACCCATTCGTCGGCGCTGACGCTGAGGATCTCGTCCTCGTGTCTGGCGCCCACCGGAAAGCGGTCGGGCGCGTTCGAGTGGGTCGTCGTGTAGACGAAGCGGTAGCCGCGCACGTCCCAGGTGCCGCGCCAGACGAAGAGCGTGACCTTGCCGCAGTCGTCGAGCACGCCGTTGGCCTCGAAGCGGCCATCGGCCTGCAGCTTCACCTGCTGGCGGTGGGTGCTGCAGCCGGCGCTGCGTTCTTCGGCCCAGGGGCCGATCAGGCGTTCACGCAGTTCGGCGTCGGTCTGCGCGGCGGCGCTGCCCAGCGCGCCGGCCAAGGCC
>JBASTF010000289.1:0-6158 GCA_049274755.1 Rubrivivax sp.
GCGCTGCGCTGACACCGGCCGACATCAGCAAGGGCATGGGGCTGAAATGACGGCCGGCACGCTGTTCCGCAAGCTGTTGCTGCTGGTCGCGGGCTGGCTGGTCGGGGTGACGGCGCAGGCCCAGCCGGCCGCGGCGGTCGACTACCGGCTCGGTGCCGGCGACGTGGTGCGCATCAGCGTCTACCAGAACCCCGACCTGACGCTGGAGACCCGGCTCACCGAAGCCGGCATCGTCTCGTACCCGCTGCTGGGCACCGTGCGCCTGGGCGGCTTGAGCGTCACCGCGGCCGAGAAGCTCATCGCCGACGGCCTGCGCAACGGCAACTTCGTCAAACAACCCCAGGTGACGCTGGTCGTCACCCAGGTGCGTGGCAACCAGGCCAGTGTGCTGGGCCAGGTGAACCGCCCGGGCCGCTACCCCATCGAGGTCACCGACCTCCGCCTGTCCGACCTGCTGGCCACGGCCGGTGGCATCGCGAGCAGCGGCGCCGACCTCGTGGTCGTCACCGGCACGCGCAACGGCCAGCCGATGCGTCTGGAGATCGACCTGCCGACGCTGTTCGGCGCCGGCGGCCGCGACAAGGACCTGCTGATCCTCAACGGCGACACCGTCTGGGTCGACCGCCAGCCCATGGTCTACATCTACGGCGAGGTGCAGCGCCCGGGCCCGATGCGGCTGGAGCGCAACATGACCGTGATGCAGGCCCTGGCCACCGGCGGCGGCCTGACCCAGCGTGGCACCCAGAAGGGCCTGCGTGTGCACCGCAAGGCCGCCGACGGCAGGGTGCAGGTCATCGAGCCCTCGCTCGACGACAAGGTGCAGGACGGCGACGTGGTGTTCGTGCGCGAGAGCCTGTTCTGAGGAACCCACGATGACGTTCTCACAATTCCTCTCGGTGCTGCGTGCACGCTGGATCGTCGCGCTGGCGGTGTTGCTGCTGACGGTGGCGGCCACGGTGTCCGTGACCCTGCTGCTGGCCAAGCAATACACCGGCGCGGCCTCGGTCGTCGTCGACGTCAAACCCGACCCGATCTCCGCGCTGGCGTTTTCCAGTGCCGCCGCACCGGGTTTCATGGCCACCCAGGTCGACATCATCCAGAGCGACCGCGTCGCGCTGCGTGTCATCCGCGACCTGAAGCTGACGGAGAGCCCGCAGATCCGTGCCCAATGGCAGGCCGAAGCCGAAGGTGCCGGCACCATCGAGCAGTGGCTGGTGACGCTGATGCAGCGTGGCCTGGACGTGAAGCCCTCGCGCGAGAGCACGGTCATCAACGTGACCTACCGCGCGCCCGACCCGCGTTTTGCAGCGGCCTTGGCCAACGCCTTTGCCCAGGCCTACATCGCGACGACGCTGGAGTTGCGTGTCGACCCCGCCAAGCAGTACAGCAGCTTCTTCGACGTGCGTGCCAAGGACGCACGCGAGGCGCTGGAGCGTGCGCAGGGCAAGCTGTCGGCCTTCCAGGGCGAGAAGGGCATCATCGCCACCGACGAGCGCCTGGACGTCGAGAACGCCCGCCTGAACGAACTGTCGTCGCAGCTGGTGCAGATGGAGGCCATCGCCACCGAATCGACCAGCCGGCAGGCCCAGGCCCAGGGTGGCACCGGCGACCGCATGCAGGAAGTGCTGAACAACTCGGTGGTGGCCGGCCTGAAGGTCGACCTCGCGCGCAACGAAGCGCGGCTGCAGGAGCTCAGCTCGCGGTATGGCGACAACCATCCGCAGGTGATCGAGGCCAAGGCCAGCATCAACGAGATCCGTTCGCGGCTGGAAGCCGAGACGCGGCGTGTCACCGGCGGTGTGACCGTCAGCAACACCATCAATCGCCAGCGCGAGGCGCAACTGCGTCGCGAACTGGAGTCGCAGCGCAGCAAGGTGCTGCGCATGAAGGCCGTGCGCGACGAAGGCCAGGTGCTGGTGCGTGAACTCGAGAATGCCCAGCGCGCCTACGACGCCGTGATGCTGCGCCTGACGCAGACCAGTCTGGAAAGCCAGACGACGCAGAGCTACGTCAACATGCTGACGACGGCGCAGGCACCGGTGGAGGCTTCGTCGCCGAAGCTGCTGCTGAACCTGGCGCTGTCGGTGGTGGTCGGCGCCTTGCTGAGCGTGGGCCTGGTGCTGCTGCTGGAGTTGATGGACCGGCGTGTGCGTTCGCCGGACGATCTGGTCGCCACACTCGGCGTGCCGGTGATCGGCACGCTGCCACCCGCCGGCGCGAAGCGCTTCTCCCCCGCGCGCCGGGCCTCGCTGGCCCAGCAACGCATGATGAGCCTGCCCGCTCCGGGCCGGAGCAGCTGATGGCCAAGTTCAAGGATTCCACACCCTTCGACGTCACGTCGGAACTGCCGAACCCGGCGCCGACGCCGGCACCGGCCGCGCCGGGCAGCGAAGCCCAGACCTATGCCGACCGTTCCATCGGCGCCATCATTGCCGAGACGCGCAACCTCAGCGCCGACCAGGTCGAGCAGATCCTGCAGCACCAGCGCGCCAAGGGCATCCGCTTCGGCGAAGCCGCGGTGGCGCTGGGTTATGCCAGCAACGACGACGTGCTGTTTGCGCTGTCGCAGCAGTTCCACTACCCCTATGCCGCCGAAGATCGGCGCAAGGCGAGCCCGGAACTGGTGGCGCTGAACCAGCCCTTTTCGGCCCAGGCCGAGGCCTTCCGCGCCATCCGCAGCCAGGTGATGATGCGGCTGTTCAACGAAGGCCAGGAACGGCGTGCAATCGCCGTCGTCAGCCCCGACAGCAAGGACGGCAAGACCTTCTTCGCGGCGAACCTCGCGGTCACGCTGGGCCAGCTCGGCGGCCGCACGCTGCTCGTCGACGCCAACCTGCGCAGCCCGCGCCAGCACGAGGTGTTCAACGTCGAGAACACCTCGGGGCTGTCGGGCATCCTGTCGGGTCGCGCCGAGTCCAAGGTCATCCAGCAGGTGGCAGGGGTGCCCAGCCTGTTCCTGCTGCCGCTGGGCATCACGCCGCCGAACCCGCTGGAACTGGTGGAGCGGCCGGCCTTCGGGCTGCTGATCCGTGAACTGCTGGCCAAGTTCGACCACGTGGTGGTCGACACGCCGGCGGCCTTGCATGGCAGCGACGGAGCCGTCATCGCCGCACGCTGCGGCGCGGCGCTGGCCGTTGCGCGCAAGAACCGCTCGCGCATGGCGCCGCTGCAGGACCTGGTGGCCGACCTCGGCGAAAGCTCCTGCAAGCTGGCCGGCATCATCGTCAATGAGTTCTGAATTGGCCGTGACCTCCCAGGAACCCAGGGCCGCGACGGACAACCGCTCGCTGCCCATGGTGCCGGCCGGTTTCGACTGGTCGGTGTTTCTGATGCTGGTTGCAGGCTTTGCGCTGCTGTACCTGCCGGCTTATCTGGAGCTGTCGAAAACGGTCTGGGCGTCGGACGAACAGGGTCACGGCCCCATCATCCTGGTGGTCAGCTGCTGGCTGCTCTACGTGCGCCGCCACCGCATCGCCGAACTCAGCGGCCAGCCCGCGCCGGTTGCCGGCTGGGCCCTGCTGCTGTTCGCCGCAGCCTTGTTTGCGTTCGGGCGCTCGCAAGACATCGTCATGTTCCAGATCGGCTCGCAGATCCTGCTGCTGGCCGCGCTGCTGCTGATCTTCTGCGGTGCCGCTGCACTGCGGGCCGCCTGGTTCCCGCTGTTTTTCATGCTCTTCATGGTGCCCTTGCCGGAGGCGCTGGTCGCCGCCGTCACCGCGCCGCTGAAATCGGCCGTGTCTTCGGTCGCCAGCAACCTGCTGTACCAGTTCGGTTATCCGGTGGGGCGCTCGGGGGTCGTGATGACGGTCGGCCCCTACCAGCTGCTGGTGGCCGATGCCTGCGCCGGGCTGAACTCGATGTTCACGCTCGAGGCCCTGGGCATGCTGTACATGAATCTGATGCGCTACACCTCGGTGGCGCGCAACGTCGCCCTGGCCATTCTGCTGGTGCCCACGGCCTTTGCCGCCAACATCGTGCGCGTGATGATCCTGGTGCTGGTGACCTACCACTTCGGCGACGAAGCCGGCCAGGGGTTTGTTCATGGCTTTGCCGGCATGGTGCTGTTCCTGGTGGCACTGATCCTGATGTTCGTGCTGGACCGCCTGCTCGGCCTGTTCCTGCCTGGCCGCAAGGAGACCCGCACATGACGGCGATGCGCTGGCGCGCCCTGGCGGCGCTGCTGCTGATGATCGTGGCCTTCGGCGCTGCCCAGGCTTGGCGCCCCACGGCCAAGCTCGCGGACTCGCGGCCCAGGGTCGAACTCGAGGTCATCTTCCCCAAGCAGTTCGGCGAGTGGGCGATCGACGACCGCATGCCGGTGCAGTTGGTGTCACCGGACACCCAGGCGGTGCTGGACAAGATCTACAGCCAGACGCTGAGCCGCACCTACGTGAACCGCCGCGGCGACCGGGTCATGCTCTCGGTGGCCTATGGCGGCGACCAGTCCGATGCCACACGTGCACACCGGCCCGAGGTCTGTTACCCGGCCCAGGGCTTCCAGATCAATGCCGGCGTCGACGGTGTCGTGCAAACATCCAGCCACCCGGTGCGTGTGCGGCAGCTGGTGGCCAAGGCCGGGGCTCGCAACGAACCGATCTCCTACTGGATCGTCGTCGGCGACCGCGTCACGCTCAGCGGCACCGAACAAAAGCTCGCGCAGCTGAGCTACAGCACCCGCGGCGTCGTCGCCGACGGCATGCTGGTGCGGGTGTCCACCATCGACGGCGATGTGCGCAACGCCTACCGCGTGCACGAGCGTTTCATCGCCGAACTGTCGGCCGCGGTGCCGGACCGGTACCGTTCTCAGGTCATCGGTGCCTCGGGCCGACTTGCTTCCTGACGGCACGGCCGTCGGCGCCGCGTCGCCCGCAACCCACAGACAGGCTGCCTGCCAGGCCCGTTGCACACCGCCCCGATGACCGCACCCCGCTCGCCGGCGCGCAACATGGTGTGGAACGTCGCCGGCCAGGTGGCGCCCATCGTCGTTGCCCTGCTGGCGGTGCCGCTGCTGCTGCACCAGGTGGGTGTGCAGCGTTTTGGCTTCATCAGCCTGGCCTGGGCGCTGATCGGCTATGCAGGCCTGTTCGACTTCGGCCTTGGCCGGGCGCTGACGCGGGTGGTGGCGCAGGAACTGGGCCGGGGCGACCGCGACATGGCGGTGCGCGCCGGCCGCACCGGCACCTGGTTGATGCTGTTGTTCGGCACGGTCATCGGCGCGGCACTGCTGGCCACGGCACCGTTGCTGGTGGACCGGCTGCTGCAGATGCCGCCCGAACTGCGCGACGAAGCCGCTGCGGCGCTGCGGGTGCTTGCACTCTCGCTGCCCGTGGTGCTGCTGACGACGGCACTGCGGGGTGTGCTGGAAGCGGTGCAGGCCTTCCCGCGGCTCAACCTGATCCGCATGTTGATGGGCCTGCTGAGCTACCTCGGGCCCTTGCTCTGCGCCCTGGTGTGGCCGCGGCTGGAAGCGGTGGTGGCGGCCGTCGTCGTCATGCGTGTGTTCGGTGCCTGGATGCACCTGCGCGCCTGCCGGGTCGAGTTCGCTGCGATGCTGCGTCTGGCCTGGCCGGAACGCAGCCTGCTGAAGGCCTTGTTCGCGGTCGGGGGCTGGATCAGCGTCTCCAACTTCGTCAGCCCGCTGCTGAGCTACCTGGACCGTTTCATCGTCGCGCGGCAACTGCCCATCGAGCAGGTGGCGTACTACGCCACGCCCTACGACCTGTTGATGCGAACGATGGTGCTGCCCTATGCGCTGATGGCCGTGATCTTCCCGCTGCTCGCCAGCCGGGCCGGCCAGCCGCAGGCGCTGCAGCGCCTGTACGGGTCCAGCGTGCGCCTGCTGTGGGTGTTGATGTGGCCGCTGTGTTTCACCGCGATGGTGCTGGCCGAGCCGCTGCTGGGTCTGTGGCTGGGCGCCGACTTCGCGCGGGCGGGTGCCGCTGTCGTGCCTGCGCTGGCTTTCGGCCTCTTCGTCAACACGCTGGCGCAGGCGCCGGCCAACCTGATCCAGGCCAGCGGCTCGCCACGCCGCATGGCCTTGCTGCATCTGGCCGAACTGCCGGTGTTTCTGCTGGCGCTGTGGCACCTGGTCGCGGCCTACGGCATCCGCGGGGCCGCGCTGGCCTGGGCCGGCCGCATGGCGGTGGATGCGGCCGTGC
>JBASTF010000290.1:0-8928 GCA_049274755.1 Rubrivivax sp.
GGCCCAGGCCGCGGCCGCGGGCCTGAGCGGGCGGCTGCGCCTGGCCTTTGTTTCCAGCATCGCCTATGGCCCGCTGCCGGGCTGGCTGAGCAGCTTCCGCGCGGCGCAGCCCGAGGTGGCGCTGGCATTGCGTGAAGCCACGCTGGACGTGCAGCTCGACGCCTTCGCCGCCGGCGAGATCGACGCCGGTTTCGTGCTGCATGCAGAAGGCGCAGCGCCGGCGGGCCTGTCGGCCTGGCTGGCGCTGCGCGAGCCGCTGGTGATGGCCCTACCCGAAGGCCATGCACTGGCCGCGCGCAGCAGCCTGCCGTTTGCCCGCGTGGCCGAGGAGCCGCTGGTGATCTTCCCGCGGGCCATCGCACCGTCGCTGTTCGATGCCATCGTCGGCCACTACCGCACGCAGCGCACCACACCGCGCATCGTGCAGGAGGCGATCCAGATGCAGACCATCGTCAACCTGGTGTCGGCCGGCCTGGGCCTGGCCTGGGTGCCGGCCTCGCTGATGCAGTTGCAGCGCCCTGGCGTGGTCTACCGGCCGCTGGCCGGCACGCCGCTGCACTGCGAGACCAGCCTGGTCTGGGCCGAACCGGCGCCGCCGGTGCTGCAGCGCTTCGTCGGCCACGTGCGGGCGCAGCAGCGACAATCGGCGCCGTTGACCCCGTCCCGAAGCCCACGCAAGAAAGCCCGCTGATGCTCGTGCATCCCCAGTTCGACCCGGTCGCCATCGCGATCGGCCCGGTGCAGATCCACTGGTACGGCCTGACCTACCTGGTGGCCTTCGGCCTGTTTCTGTTCCTGGCCACGCGGCGCGCCAGGCTGCCCTGGTTCGCCGATGCGGGCTGGACGCGCAAGGACGTCGAAGACCTGCTGTTCTTCGGCGTCGTCGGTGTCATCGTCGGCGGGCGCATCGGCTATGCGCTGTTCTACAAACCCGGCCAGTACCTGGCCAACCCGCTGGAGATCCTCCAGGTCTGGAAGGGCGGCATGTCCTTCCACGGCGGCCTCATCGGCGTGGCCATCGCGCTGGTGGTGTTCGGGCTGCGCCGCGGCCGGCCGATGACCCAGGTGATGGACCTGGTGGCGCCCTGTGTGCCCACCGGGCTGGCCTCGGGCCGCATCGGCAACTTCATCAACGGCGAGCTCTGGGGCCGAGCCGCCGACCCCACGCTGCCCTGGGCCATGGTGTTCCCGCAGAGCGGCCAGAGCTTTGCGCGCCACCCCTCGCAGCTGTACCAGTTTGCGCTGGAAGGCCTGCTGCTGTTTGTGCTGCTGTGGATCTACGGCCGGCGCGAACGTGCACCGGGGCAGGTGGCCGCGGCCTTCGTGTTCGGCTACGGCGTGTTCCGCTTCGTCGCCGAATACTTCCGCGAGCCCGACAGCTTCCTCGGCCTGCTGGCGATGAACATGAGCATGGGCCAGTGGCTCTGTGTGCCGATGGTTGCCGTCGGCGCCGTCTGGTGGTGGTGGGCCGGCCACCGCGCTGCCCTTCGATAGGATCACGCGATGCGACAGATCTTTCTCGACACCGAAACCACGGGCCTCTCGGCCGACGGCGGCGACCGCCTGGTCGAGATCGGCTGCATCGAGATGCTGAACCGGCGTTTGTCGGGCAACAACCTGCATTTCTACCTGAACCCCGAGCGCTCCAGCCACCCCGACGCGTTGCGTGTGCACGGGCTGACCGACGAGTTCCTGGCCGACAAGCCGCTGTTCGCGGCCGTCGCCGATGAACTGCTGGAATTCGTCAAGGGCGCCGAGATCATCATCCACAACGCGGCCTTCGACGTCGGCTTCATCAATGCCGAACTGGCGCGTGTGGGCCGCGGCAAGCTGGCCGCACATGTGGGCGAGATCACCGACAGCCTGCTGATGGCGCGCGAGATGTTCCCCGGCAAGGCGAACTCGCTGGACGCGCTGTGCAAGCGGCTGGAGGTGGACAACAGCAACCGCGCGCTGCACGGCGCCTTGCTCGACGCCGGACTGCTGGCCGAGGTCTACATCCGCATGACACGGGGCCAGGACTCGCTGGTCATCGACGCCAGCGACGAAGGCCGGCAGGGGCAGGGGCAGGGGCAAGACATGGCGGTGGCGGCCATCGACCTGTCGGGCTTCGACCTGCCGGTGCTGGCTGCGACGGCGGAAGAAGTCGCAGCCCACGAGGCCGTGCTCACCGAACTCGACAAGGCCAGCGGCGGGAAAACGATCTGGCGTCACGCTGTGGCATAATCTCCGGCTCACCCGGAATACCGGGCGGTTAGCTCAGCGGTAGAGCACTGCCTTCACACGGCAGGGGTCGCAGGTTCGAACCCTGCACCGCCCACCAAGCAAGTCACAAAGCGGCGCCTGCGGGCGCCGTTTGTGTTTGTGCTTGTGCTCGCCTCACTGCGACGCCAGCCGGCCCGTCACATGGCGTGAGAAGCTGTCCAGGATGGCCTGCCAGCCGCTGCGCTGCTGCTCTTCCGTGTGACTGGCCTCGCTATCGAAGCTGACGGTCACCACCGTGCCCGCCGCCGTCTCGCTGAATTCGACCAGGCCGATGCGATCGCCGAAGCTGTACTCGATGCATTGCAGCGGCACGACACGTGTGTACTCGCCGGCGAAGTCGAAGCCGAACGAGCCGTCCTTGGCTTCCATCCGCGACGAGAACTTGCCGCCGGGGCGCAGGTCGACCGACGCGGCGGTGGTGTGCCAGTCGGGCGAGGCCGTGTTCCAGGCCTTGATGTCATCAGGTGTGGTGTAGGCGCGCCACACCTCGGGCAGCGGCGCGGCGATGCAGGTCGAGACGGTGATCTTCATGGCCATGCCTTTCAGGGCTGCATCGGCGAGCACAGTTCGATCAGGCAGCCGTCCGGGGCGCGCAGGTACGACACCACCTGGCCCCAGGGTTTGCTGAGCGGCGGCGCGAGTTCCACCGCGCCGGCGGCCAGCGCCTTGTCGTGGGCACCCGGCACGTCGGCGGTGACGAGGCCGATCTCCATGCCCAGCGGCTGCGCAGAGCGGTCGGCGCGCACATGGCCCCCGGGAAAATTCGAGTCGCCCAGTTCGTGGGCGGCAAACGACAGCGTGGTTTCCCCGGTGTCGAGTTCGCCATAGGTGCCCGACTCGTGCAGAAAGCGGCGCTTCAGTCCGAAAGCACGTTCGTAGAAGGCCAGCGAGGCAGCCACCTCGGGCACGTAGACGATGGTGTAGCCGAGCTTCATCGCGGCGCTCCTGGATCGATGGGGTCGTGCATCGTAGCCGCGCGCGCGGCCGGCCGTCGCAGCCCGTGCAGGCCAGTGCCAACCGGTTACGCCGTGTCGCTTGCGGGTGCCGCCGCCGCTGCGCGAAGATGGGCCATGGTTCCGATGCAAGGTGTGCCGTCGGCACTGATTGCGAGAAACGAGTCCTGGGTGCGCAAGCAGGCCCAGGCGCTGGTGCGGCATCTGCCGGCCAATGTCGAGAAGGCCGACCTGATCCAGGTCGGGCTGATCGCCGTCGCCCAGGCGGCGCTGAGTTTCGTCTGGGATGGCGACCACGATTCCGACGCCGGCCGCGAGGCCTTTGTGCGCTACGCCCGGCAGCGTGTGAAGGGCGCGATGCTCGACGAGTTGCGCCAGATGGACACGCTCAGCCGCACCCAGCGGCGGCAGATCAAGGTGCTGCAGATCGCACGCGAGCGCTGGCGGGGCCTCAATGGCAGCGAGCCGCGGCTGGCCGAGCTGGCCGCCGTCTGCAAGATGGACATCGACGAGGTGGCGTTGCTGGAGCGGCTGGCGGCAAGCAGCCGCACCGAAAGCATCGACGGTGGCGGCGACAGCGGCTTCGCCGAACAACACCATCCGGCCACCGAACGCGACGAGGTCGAGGCCCGTGTCGACACCGCGATCGTGATGCGCCATCTCGAGGCCTTCTTCGCCAAACTGCCCGCGCAAGAGCGCCAGGTCATCGACGCCTACCTGGGCGTGGGGCTGTCGCCGGTGAAGCTCGCGGCCTCGCTGCAACTGAGCCCGTCGCGCATCTCGCAGATGTACCAGGGCCTGCTTCGGCGGCTGGCCGCGCGCTTCGGCGATGCACCGCACCAGCGTTCGACCGACAAGCTGTCCTGGCGCGACGATGTCGACACGATGGTGACTGCGCACGATGCAGACACCGGCTGGGGCGGACTGATGGAAGAGGTGCTGGTGTCGCCGGCCGAGCGTTTCGGCATCCGCATCGACATCCCGCCCGGCACACGCTGGTGAACCGGCGCCGTGATGGCGAGCGGCGTTGCGGGAAATCCTTAAGTTGACATCTCATTAAATGGCATTTCAAACTCCGGGCCTGACATGCCAGCCGCCGCATCGGTGCGCGCGGCCGCCAGGAGACACGCCCGTGAAGACACCGTTCTGCCCCCGCCGCCGCTTCGTGGCCTGGACTGCCGCCGCCCTGCTTGCCGCCGGCACCGGTGCCCAGGCGCAGGACAAGCCGCTGGTCACCGTCAACGCCGGCTTCGTGCCGGTCACCGACGTGGCCGCGCTGTACCTCGGCGAGGAGGTTGGCATCTTCAAGAAACACGGGCTGAAGCTGAAGGCCAACGTGGCCTCGACCGGCGCGGTGCCGGCGGTGGTCAGCGGCGAGTTCCACTTCGGCTTCACCGCGCTGGTCAACGTGCTGATGGCGCGCGACAAGGGGCTGCCGGTGAAGATCATCGGCGCCGGCTCGGCGTCGACCGGCGTGCCCGGTGCCGACGTGACGATGATCCACGCCGGTGCGAAGAGCGGCATCAAGTCGGCCAAGGACCTCGAAGGCAAGACGGTCAGCGTCAACGCGCTGAACGGGCTGCTGCAGATGCTGGGCAAGGCCGCGGTGAAGGCCGATGGCGGCGACCCGAACAAGGTGCGCTTCATCGAGCTCGGCTTCGCCGAAGCGCTGGCTGCGCTGCAGGCCGGCAAGACCGACGCGATGGTCGGTGCCGAACCCTTCGGCACCGCGGCCATCGGCTCGGGCCTCGGCGTCGTCGCGTCGCCCTACCAGGCGATGAGCAAGAACAGCATGCTGACCTCGTCGTACTTCACCAGCGAGGCACAGCTGAAGGCCAACCCGGCGCTGTTCAAGAGCCTGCAGGCAGCGATCAACGAATCGCTCGAGTACGCGCAGAAGAACCCGGACCAGATCCGCGCGCAGCTGCCGAAGTTCACCAAGCTCGGCCCCGATGTCGCGGCCAAGCTGATCCTGCCGCGCTTTGCGCCGGCCATCCCGCGCGAGTCGGTCGACCTGTTCTCGAAGACCGGCCAGGAGTTCGGCATGCTGGCCAAGCCAGCGGTCTACGACGACGTGGTCTGGAACGGGAAGTGATGCGGTGAGGGCGGGCGCGGCAGCGCTGGCCGGGCCGGCGCGTGCGCTGGGCGGCGCCTGGGGCTTGCTGGTGCTGGCGCTGCTGTGGGAGCTGGCGCCGCGCAGCGGGCTGGCGAACCGCGAGTTCTTTCCGCCGCTGTCGGTGGTGCTGGCAAAGCTGGCCGAACTCGTTGCCAGCGCCGAGTTCTGGGGCTTCCTGCTGGCCACGCTGCGCACCTGGGCGCTCGGGCTGGCGCTCGCGATCTCGGCCGGTGTCGCCGCCGGGCTCGTGATCGGGCTGACACCCGGCGCGCGGCGCTACACCCATTCGACGATCGAGTTCCTGCGGCCGATCCCGTCGGTGGCGCTGATCCCGGGTGTGATCCTCGTCTTCGGCACGCGCTATCCGTCGGGCGTGGTGCTGATCACCTACGCCGCGTTCTGGCAGGTGCTGCTGCAGATGCTGTACGGGCTGAACGACATCGACGCCGTCGCGCGCGACACCGCGCGTTCGTTCCGCTTCAGCCGTGCCGGCTTCGTGCGCCATGTCGCGTGGCCGACGTTGCTGCCGTTTTTGTTCACCGGCGTGCGGCTCGCCGCGGCGATGGGCCTGGTGCTGGCGGTGACGGCCGAGATGGTGATCGGCAGCCAGGGCCTGGGCCGCGGCATCGTCGTGGCACAGGCGTCGAACGCCGGCGCCGAGGCCTATGCCTACGTGCTGGTGGCCGGTCTGCTGGGCGTTGCGATCAACCTCGCGGCCCGCGCGACCGAACTGCGGCTGCTGCGCTGGCACCCCAGCGTGCGTGGCCACGGGGGCGCGCGCTGATGGTCGCCAACGCGCTGCGCCGGCTGTTCGTCGAACTGGCGCTGCCGGCGCTGTTGTTCGGCCTGCTGTACACGCTGTCGGCCGATTCGAAGAACTTCTATTTCCCGCCGCTGTCGGCGGTGCTGCAGCAGTTCGACAAACTCTGGCTCGGCCCGCGCTTCTCGTCCGACGTGCTGCCCAGCCTGGCCCGCCTGGCCGGTGGCTACACGCTGGCCTGCACCGCCGGCGTGCTGCTCGGTGTGGCGATCGGCGTGCATGCCGGCCTGCGCCGCGCCGTCGAGCCGGTGCTCGAGTTCTTCCGTGCCGTGCCGCCGGTGGCCATCATCCCGCTGCTGATCGTCTCGATGGGCTTCGGCGATGCGATGAAGATCACCGTCATCGCGACCGGCGCGGTCTGGCCCATCCTGCTGAACACCGTCGAAGGCGTGAAGGCGGCCGACAGCGTGCTCGACGACACCTGCCGCAGCTACCGCATCCGCGGCGTTGCGCGGCTGCGCCACTTCATCGTGCCGGGCGCGATGCCGCAGATCGTCGCCGGCATGCGCCTGGGCCTGGCCATCGGCATCGTGCTGATGGTCATCAGCGAGATGTTCGCCGCGCTCGATGGCCTGGGTGCCGCCATCATCTACTTCCAGCGCAGCTACGAGATTCCGCAGATGTGGAGCGGCGTGCTGATGCTCGGGCTGTTCGGCTTCACGCTGTCGCTGGTGTTCCGGCTGTTCGAACGCCTGGTGCTGCGCTGGTACTTCGGCCTGCGTGACTTGGAAAGGCGGAACTGAGGTGTCTGCGCGCGAACCCTTGCAGGCGACGGCGGTCGTCGCCGTCGAGCACCTGAACAAGGTCTACGCATCGAAAGAGCGCCGCGTCGAGGCCATCGGCGACCTCAGCTTCGAGGTGATGCCGGGCGACTTCACCTGCATCGTCGGCCCCTCGGGCGCCGGCAAGACGACGCTGCTGAAGTGCCTGGCCGGGTTGCTGGCGCCAACACGCGGCAGCATCCGCGTCAACGGCCACGCGGTCACCGAACCACCGGCCGAGATGGCGCTCGTGTTCCAGGAATACGGCCGCAGCCTGTTCCCGTGGAAGACGGTGCGCGAGAACGTGGAACTGCCGCTGCGCGAGCGCGGCGTCACGAAGGCCGAACGCCAGCGCCTCGTCGACGGCGCGCTGGCCGCGGTGGCGCTGGCCGGCGTCGGCGATTCGTACCCCTGGCAGCTCTCGGGCGGCATGCAGCAGCGTGTGGCGATCGCGCGGGCCGTGGCCTACCAGCCCAAGGTGCTGGTGCTCGACGAACCCTTTGCCGCGGTTGACGCACAGACCCGTGCCGATCTCGAAGACCTGATGCTGCGGCTGTGGCAGGAACTCGGGCTGACGGTGATCTTCGTCACCCACGACATCGACGAGGCGGTGTACCTGGGCCAGCGTGTGCTGGTGCTGTCGTCGTCGCCGACGCGTGTGCTCGACGACGTGCGTGTCGACATCGCGGCGCCGCGCACGCAGGCGGCCACCCGCGTCGAACCGGCGTTCGCCGAACTGCGCACCCGCGTCTACCGCGGCATCCAGCTGGCGAAGGCAGGGCGTTGACAGGCGACGCGCGCCGCGCGTCAGTCGCTGTTCATGTGCGGCACCTGGGCCTTCAGCCGGCGCAGCAACGCCCACAGCTGCTCGGCCTCTTCGGGGCTGAATGCGGCCAGCAGCCGCTTCTGCCGCCGCCGCGACGCGTCGCGCAGCTTCTTGTGCACCTCGGCGCCTTCGGGTGTCAGCCGCACGATGGCGGCGCGGCCGCGCCGGCTGGTCTGTTCGATCGACACCAGCCCACGTTCCTGCAGCAGGCGCACGCTCTTGCTCGCGGCAGCGTGGTCGAGGTCGGCCTTCTCGGCGACCTCGCGCACGATGGCTTCGTTCGCCGCGCCGATGGCCATCATCGCGCGCCATTCCGACATGCCGAAGCCGAAGTGGCGCCGGTAGTAGCTCGACGCGCCGTTGTTCAGGCGGTTCGCAATGCCCATCACGAAGGCCGCGAGATAGCGCTCGACCGGCGCCTCCGTGGCGACCGCTTCCGTTGCATCCCTGGCTGTCATCCCATTTCTCCCTGAACGGTGGCGGCGCCCGCCATCACGACCAGCAGCTTGCAGGGCCGGCCGCTGCGGTTGCGCCAGGCGTGGCGCGTTGCGTTCTGCACCACGGTCTCGCCGGCCCGAACCAGGGTCTCGCGTCCGTCGCCGAGGTCGAGCACCACCTCGCCGTCGAGCACGTAGGCGAAGTCGATCGTCGCCGAGCGGTGCATGCCGGGATGGTCGGGCTCCATCAGCGCCAGCAGCCCGGGCAGCATCACATCGGCCTCGGCTTTCGCCGCAGCCAGATCAGTGCCGGGCGGCGGCGCATGGCGTTCGGCCGGGACCGTGAAGACCACCCAGCGCAGTCCGCCGGGCTGCGGAAAGTACGGGCCGCCGGCGTCGGCCGTGCCGGCATCCGGAAACACCGGCGCCTGCGCGCGGTGCCACAGAAAGTGGAAACCGAGGCCGGGCATCAGCGTGGGCGAGCGCATGCCCACCGTGGCGTCGCTGGCGACGATGGCGCGGCCGAGGGCGTCATGCCCGGTCGCGACGACGCGGATGTGGTTGTCCATCAGCCGACCCGCCCGAGGCTGGCACCGCCGTCGACGACGATCTGCGTGCCGGTGACGAAGGCCGAGGCCGGCGACGCGAGGAACAGCGCGGCGCCGTGCAGATCGACCGGCGTCGCGATGCGGTGCATCGGGTTCAGGCGCTCGAACGGCGCGCGGGCCGCGGCGTCCTGCAGCCGCCCAC
>JBASTF010000291.1:0-4945 GCA_049274755.1 Rubrivivax sp.
CGCACGCCGCCTGATCGCTCACCATGACCGCTCCGACTGGGCTCCTGTCGCCTGGGTTTGGCTCACCGAAGCACGTATCCTCGCAACGAGACTGGCGCACGGGTTCATTTAGGAAACACCCTCTCAGGACCGGAAGATGAAATACACCGCGCCCACCAGGCACAGCCCGGCCCACAGGTAGTCCAGCTTCATCGGCTGGCCCATGTAGAACATCGCGAAGGGCACGAAGACCGCCAGCGTGAGGACCTCCTGGCCGATCTTCAGCTGCGCCAGCGACAGGCCGCCGGCAAAGCCGATGCGGTTGGCCGGCACCTGCAGCAGGTACTCGAACAGCGCAATGCCCCAGCTGATCAGCGCCGCCACCAGCCAGGGCTTGCCGCCCAGCGTCTTCAGGTGGCCGTACCAGGCATAGGTCATGAACAGGTTGGACAGCAGCAGCAGCCCGAAGGTCTGCACCGACACCGGCAGCGTGCTCAGCAAGCTCATGGCAGCTTCTCGATGGATTGGTCGGCCACACGGTCGCGCCAGGGCGCCAGTGGCCCGAGCAACGGATGTGCCAGCGCCGGCGCCAGCTCCAGCAACGGCACCAGCACGAAGGCACGCAGATGCAGCCGCGGATGCGGCAGGTGCAGGCCCGGCGTGTCGACGACGGCGTGACCGTGGAACAGCAGGTCGAGGTCCAGCGTGCGCGGCGCGTTGCGGTAGGGGCGCAACCTGCCATGTGCCTGCTCGATGCCGTGCAGCGCCTGCAGCAGCGCCGCTGCGTCCAGCGTGGTCCCGAGTTCGGCCACCGCGTTGTAGAAATCCGGCCCCTGGGCATCGACCGGCGCCGTGCGGTAGACCGACGACACACGGAGCACCTGCGTCGCCGGCAATGCGGCCATCTCCTGCAGCGCCTGCTGCAGCGCGGCCTGGGGCTCGCCGAGATTGGCGCCCAGGCCGACGTAGGCCGTGGTCATTCCGCGGCCGCGGGCGTGGTTCCTGCGGCCCCTGCCGGCTTGCGGCGGCGCCGGCGGCGCTTGCGTGCTGGTGCGGCATCACCGCCTGCATCACCGCCGGCATCGCCCCCGTCGGCCAAGGGCAGGTCGACATCGGCGCTGTCCGCGGCTTCGGCAGCGGCCGCCCGCTCTGCTGCGGGCACACGCCGTGTGCGCGGCCCCTGCTGCGCCTTCAGGTCCTGCAGCAGGGCTTCGCGCTCGTCGTCGCTGCCGAGGTGGAAGTCTTCCCACCAGTCGGCGAGTTCGGGTGCCACCTCGCCGACGTCGGCACGCAGGCGCAGGAAGTCGTAGCCGGCGCGAAAACGCGGCTGCTCGACCAGGGCACGTGCCGAGTTGACGGTGCGGCGTTCGAAACGCGGCTGCATCAGCCAGATCTCGCGCATGTCGGCGGCCAGCTTGCCGCGGCCGGAGATGTCGCCGATGCGGGCATCGAACACCGCGTCGACGGCCTGCTGCAGCGCCGGGAACGGCGCTTCGCCGCCGCTCTTCAGCACCGTCCAGCGGTCCAGCACGTCATGCCACAGCATGCAGGCCAGCAGGAAGCTCGGCACCACGGCGCGGCCGTCGGCCACACGGGTGTCGGTGTTCTGCAGCGCCAGGCGCACGAAGGTTTCGCGCGCCGGGTTCGGCTTGTCCGGCGCCAGCGCCGCGTCCAGCACCGGGAAGATGCCCTTGGCCAGGCCTTGTTTCTTCAGCTCTTCGACGCTGCGCAGCGCATGCCCGGTCTGCAGCAGCTTGACCATCTCGTCGAACATGCGCGAGATCGGCACGTTGGCCAGCAGGGCCGACATCTCGCGGACCGGCGTGCGTGTGGCCGGCTCGATCTCGAAGCCCAGCTTGGCCGCAAAGCGCACGGCGCGGATGATGCGCACCGGGTCTTCGCGGTAGCGTGTGGCCGGGTCGCCGATCATGCGCAGCCGCTTGGCGCGCACGTCGACGATGCCGTTGTGGTAGTCGACGACGACCCGTGTCGTCGGGTCGTAGTACATCGCGTTGACGGTGAAGTCGCGGCGCGCCGCGTCTTCGATCTGCGGCCCCCAGACGTTGTCGCGCAGCACGCGGCCGCTGGCGTCGACGACGTGCTTTTTCTCCGCGATCTCGTGCTTGGAGGTCTTTTCGTTGCCGGCCACCTGCTCGGCGGCGCTGGCGTCGAGGTAGGCGCGGAAGGTCGAGACCTCGATGACCTCGTGTTCGCGCCCGCGCCCGAACACCACGTGCACCAGGCGGAAGCGGCGGCCGATGATGAAGGCGCGGCGGAACAGCGCCTTCACCTGCTCGGGCGTGGCGTTGGTGGCGACGTCGAAGTCCTTGGGCCGCTGGCCGACCAGCAGGTCACGCACGGCACCGCCGACGACGTAGGCCTCGTGGCCGGCGTCCTTCAGCGTCTTCACGACACGCACCGCGTTGTCGTCGAGCAGGGCCGGGTCGATGCCATGCTGCTCGGCCGCGAGTTCCACACGCATGCCCAGCGGAATGGCCGGTGCCGCAGCCCCGCCCTTGGCGCCCTTGCCGAGCAGCCGGTCGATGAATTTCTTGATCATGTGAACAGGTTCAGGATGGGCCAGCCGCGCGCCAACGCATGGTCGCGCAGCCCCGGGCCCGGGTTGGTGGCCACCGGGTGGCTCACATGTTCCAGCAGCGGCAGGTCGTTGCTCGAATCGCTGTAGAAGGTGCAGCGCTCGAAGTCGGCCAGTGTGCGGCCTTGCGCCGCCAGCCATTGCTGCACACGGGTGATCTTGCCGTCGCGGAACGCAGGCACGCCGCGGATGGCGCCGGTGACGCGGCCCTGGCCGTCGCGTTCCAGCTCGGTGGCGATCAGCGCCTGCACACCGAACAACCCAGCGATCGGCCGTGTCACGAACTCGTTGGTGGCGGTGACGATGGCCAGCAGGTCGCCGGCCTCGCGGTGCCGCTGCACCAGTTGCAGCGCGCTGTCGCGCAGCGCCGGCCGCGCCACCTCGGCGACGAAGCGCTGCTGCGCCGCCAGTTGCTCGGCATCGCTGCGGCTGCGCCAGGGTGCGGTGCAGAACTCGATGTAGGCGTGGATGTCGAGCTGCCCGCGCTGGTACTGCCGGAAAAACTCGTCGTTGCGGCGGCCGTAGGCTGCTGCATCGGTCCAGCCCAGGCCGATGACGAAGTCGCCGAAGGCGTGGTCGGAATCGGTCGGCAACAGCGTGCCGTCCAGGTCGAAAAGCGTCAGGTTCAAGGCGCAGCGCCTTCTTCGGCAAGCATCGTCTTCAGCAGCGGCACCGTCACGGCGCGTGAACGCGCGAGCGCAAACTCGTCCAGCCGGTCCAGCAGCGCCATCAGGTGCTTCAGGTCGCGCGGGAAGCGGGTGAGCAGGTGGTCCATCACCTCGTCGGACAGCAGCACGCCGCGGCGGTCGCCCTCGCGGCGCAGCGCGGCGCGGGTTTCGGCTTCGCCCAGCGGCTGCATCGCAAACACATGGCCCCAGCCCAGGCGGGTGCGCAGGTCGTCGCGCAGCCCCAGGTCCACCGGCGGCAGGCGGCCGGCGGCCGCCACCTGCACACCTTCGGTGGCGGCTTCGACGAAGAGCGTGAAGGCCGCCTGCTGCGCTGCTGCATCGAGTTCGTCGCAGCGGTCGATGACCACCAGCGACCAGTCGTGCGCCAGCGGCCAGGGTGTCGGGTCGCTGGCCTCGAACCAGCCCACACGCTGGCCGGCCTGCTGGCAGGCATGGGCCAGCGCACGCAGCAAGTGGGTTTTGCCGCTGCCCGAGGGGCCCCACAGGTAGACCGGCGCCGACGGCATGGCCAGGCGGCGCAGGTGCTCCAGCGCGGCGCCGTTGGGGCCGGGCAGGAAGCTGTCGAAGGTCGGCAGCGGGTCGGGGCCGATGGCCAGCGGGATCTGTTTCATGGCCCTCAATGCAGGCGCGGCCGGCGTGCGCTGGCGCGCCAGGCGCGCAGGCGCTCGCCCAGGGCCTCGGCGTCGTCGGCGTCGGGGCAGTGGCGCAGGTAGACACGCAGGTCGTCGGCGGCCTGGTTGCTGTCGCCGAGGTCGGCGAACACCAGGCCACGGTCGCGCCGCTCCTGCCAGTCCTGCGGCAGCAGGATCACCAGGCGTTCCAGCACCGCCAGCTGCCGTGGCAGGTCGCCGGCGCTGCGGTGGATCTCCTTCAGGTTGCGCAGCAGCCGTGCGATGACGTCGCGCGGCGGCGCCGCCTGCAGGAACAGGCCCAGCGGCGCCTCGAAGTCGCCGACCAGGCCTTGCTGGCGCAGATAGGGCAGCAGGCGTTCGTCGAGCTCCTCGCGCGACAGCGACTGGCCGCTGAACGGGTCGATGATGACCTCGCCACGCGGCATGCGCAGCTTGACGAGGAAGTGGCCGGGGAAGGAGACGCCCGCGGCGTCCAGACCGATCTGCGCCGCCAGCTCGGCATACAGCAGGGCCAGCGTGATGGGGATGCCGCGGCGTGTGGACAGCACCTCGGGCAGATAGCTGTTGCGCGGGTCGTAGTAGTCGTTGACGTTGCCGGCGAAACCGAGCTCCTGGAAGAAGTAGCGGTTCAGCAGCCGCAGCTTCTGCAGCGGCACGGCATCGGCCGGCAGGCGCCGGCGCAGGCGGTCGGCCAGCAGGTCGATCTGCGACACCACGGCCAGCGGGTCCAGGTCGGGGTCGGCGTCCTGCGCCACGGCGATGGCAGCCTCGACCACCGCAAACGTGGCGTCGTCGGCGACCAGCGCCGCGAAGTACTGCAGCGCGGTCGGCGCCTCAAAGTGCAGCGGTCCGGGCATGGCCGTCAGTGTAGGTCAGCCACGGCGCATGAACTGGCGCAGCTTCAGGCCGCTGGCCAGCAGCACGGCGAAGTAGGCGGCGATGCCGGCGGCAATGACCAGGGCCAGCCAGCCGGCACGCAGCAGCGGGTGGGCCTGCAGGCCGATCCAGTCCCAACCCTGCTGCGCCCAGGCCAGGCCGGCGCCCAGCAC
>JBASTF010000292.1:0-6889 GCA_049274755.1 Rubrivivax sp.
CTGCAGGACTTCTACGCGCGCTGCGTCGCTGCCGCCACGCGGCTGGCGAACCGCCACCCGGGCCAGGGCATCGCGCTAGTGGCCCATGGCGGGGTGCTCGACTGCCTGTACCGCGCCGCCACGCACATGGCGCTGGACGCGCCGCGCACCTGGCAGCTGGGCAACGCCAGCGTCAACCGGCTGCTGCACAGTGCTGAAGGCCTGTCGCTGGTGGGCTGGAACGACACCCGGCATCTCGACACGCCGGCCTGAGCCGGCGTCCCGTTGATCAAGCCGGCCCGAGCCGGCGTCGCCGATCTACTGCTGGCGCACTTCGCGCCAGGCGTTTTTGCTCGGGTCGACCTTCTTGCCGTCGTTGATCGTCGGCTCCTTGCGTTCACCGTCGTAGCTGCGCACCATGCCACGCAGGTCGCCCTTGCTGGTGACGACGGCCGTCACGCCGGTGGAGTTGGAGTTGCTCCACAGCAGCTGCGAGGCGTAGGTGTTGCCGCTGGTCTTGCCGCCGGTGGCGACGTCGATGACGTAGAGGTAGGAACTGGCCGAGCAGTCGTTGGCGCCGGCGACGTTGGTGACGAAGGCGACACCACCGTAGGCGATGGTGGGCCGCGTGTTCGCGTGTTCGGTGCTGGGCAGGTCCATGAACCAGCCACGCTGCGTGCTCCAGTTCACCGGGCTTGTCGTCAACACGTCGCCGGTGCGTGTGTAGGTCTGCTGCACGAGGTTGCTGCGCGCCGGGCTCAGCAACGTGCCGTCGGCGATGGCGTAGAAGGTGTGGCCGGGCTTCGACGAGGTCGTGCCCCAGTCGGTGACGTCGAGGATGCGGCCGGTGCCGATCAGCACCACACGCTGCGTGCCGATGGCCACCAGCTCGGGCGCCGCCGTCACCGGCTGTGCCTTGCCGGTGGAGTCCTGCAGCACGGCCACCTTGGTCGCTGCGCTGCCGCTGGCCGCCGACAGGTCGAAGCGCCACAGGTTGCCCAGCAGGTCGCCGCCGTAGACGTAGCGTGTCGTGCCGTCGTCCTCGGCATAGGCCGAAACATGGGCCAGGCCGGCTTCGGCGCTGGTCGAGCCGTCGGCGGTGATGAACTCCTTCAGCACGCTGCCGTCGGCCGGGTCCAGCACAAACAGCCGGCCCTTGCCGTCCAGCGTGCTGTTGTAGCCCGAGGTCACCAGCACGCGGTAGCCGCCCGAGGTGTTGACGATGACGGGCCGGCCCAGGGTCTGGCCGACCTTGGCCTGGTTCGTCGTGTCGCTGGCGCCGGGGAACTGCCACTTCACCCAGGCGGCGGCATTGCTCTCGGTGTTCGTGCGCGGTGCGCTGACGTCCAGCGCGTAGTAGTTGCGGCCGGCCGCACCCATGCCGGCGACCAGCAGCTTGGAACTGCTGCCGATGCTGGCCACCACCGGAGTGCCGTCGAGCTGCGTCTTGAAGGCGTAGCTGCGGGCCGTCGTCTGGCCGATGTCGGGCAGCACGGCGCGCGGCACGAAGGCCCACAGCTCCTTGCCGGCATCGGCGCCCGGCGTGATGTCGAACGCATGCAGCATGCCTTCGCCGGAGGCGACGTAGACGACGCTGTCGGCGCGGCTGATCACGGGCTCGGCGTTGATCACGGCGCCCAGCAGGCTGGTGCGGGTGCGGAAGGTCGTGCCTTCCAGGCTGCGATCACCACGCAGGTAGGCCATGACCTCGCTGGTCGTGCCCCAGGCATTGCTGGCGTTGACCAGGCTGCCCACAGCCGTTTCGGTGAAGGCGACGCCGGCCGTGCCGTTGTGCGAGGCGATGACGCGGGTGCTGTAGCTGCGTGCCGTCAGGATGCCAGCGGCGCGCCAGGTCGGCGTTTCGGTGATGGCGCCGGTGGCCGCCGAGATCGGGTTGGCCGTGACGTCGCCCGACCAGCCGGCGGCGTTGTAGTGGCCCAGGTAGGCCAGGCCGTCGCCGGCGGTCAGGTTCACCGTGCTGACGGCGACGCTGCTCTGCGCGTTGTTGTCGTTGAGGATGTCGTTCAGGCCGGCAGCGATGCTGGCGAAGGTCTCGGACGGCGTCGTCGCCAGGTACATCTTGCCGCGGCCGTTGACCGTGGCGTGCCACAGGTCGTCGATCATCGTCACGTCGTCGTTGACGGCCGTGGGCCAGGTCGGCGGCGAGTTCCAGGCGTTGGCGCCGCTGTTCCAGATCGAGCCTGTCAGGCCCAGCGAGATCGCATAGATGTTCAGGTGCAGGTTGGGGTTCTTGTCGGCCCAGGCGTCGGTGGCGCTGCTGATCGGCACCAGGCCCGCCGCCAGCGTGCCCGCCGTGCTGGTGGTGCCGCGCAGGCGGTTGATGTAGTACGACAGCGCCAGGTCGGACAGCGTCCCGCTCTCGGTGGTCTGGTAGGGCGCGGCATTGCTGCTGAACTTCGTGTTGTCGTAGCTCGGCGCCGTGATGCCCTTGTCGTTGGCGAAACCGTCGGTGACGATGAAGGCGCTGTTCTTCTGGCAGGCGTACTTGATGAGGTTGCTGTCGGCATCGAGCTGGGTGCCGATGTGTTTCAGTGTGGCCAGCGTCGGCGTGCCGTTGCTGGTCATCGCGTTCAGGTAGAAGCGGCCGGCAACGGCGAAGCGGTTCTTCGTGTTGTCGGTGCTGTCCGCATCCTCCATCGTGATCGTCGTGTGGTTGTTGAAGGGCACGACGCCCATGCGCAGGCCGGTGATGTTCTCCAGCACACCGCCCATCGAACCCGCCAGCTGCAGCTTGCGCTTGCGCTGGTAGCTGAACCAGTTGGCGAAGTTCTGGATCTCGTTGGCGTAGGTGCGGCCCGAGGGGTAGCTGCTGACGGTGGACTTGATCTCGTACTTGCGCAGCTTCACGCTTGTGCTGCCCGGGGCCCAGACGCAGCTGGAGGTCGGCGAACTGCTGTCCACCGTGCAGTCGGGTGCCGCGACGCAGCCGGTGGCGTTGCTGGGGCAGACCGTCGGGTGCCAGAACGTGGCCGGGTAGTAGGGGATGCGCGCGATGCAGCTGCTGGTGCCGCCGACCGTCGTCGCCGCAGTCAGTGTGCGCCGGGTGCTGCCGCTGCAGATGCCCGAGCTGGTCGACGAGGCGATGACGCTGGTGCCCACCGGCAGCGTCATGCCACCGAGCACACGGAAGCCGTAGTTGTCGTCGGCGAAGTTGGCGTTTGTCGAATCCCAGTCCACCGTCAGGTTCAGCGTCGGCGGCGAGCTCACCTCGGGGTGGCTCTTGGCCGCCGTCGTCGACGCGTTGCTGTAGGTCTTCAGCGAGCTGTTGACGTAGGCCGGCGACCAGGGTTTGTAGGTGACGTGGGTGTTGTAGTAGGCGCCGTTGTAGTAGGCCGCGCGCAGGCCGGCCATCTGCGCGATCGGCGGGGCGCCGCGGCCGTTGGTGTTGTTCGTCGCGTACACCGCGCCGCCGGTGGCCGTGCCCAGCGGGAACAGGTAGCCCATCGGGCTGTAGTCGGCAGAGCTCTTCAGCGGCTTGCCGGTGCTGCTGTTCCACAGCGTCGAGCCGTTCCAGTAGGCCACGCCCGAGGGCGTGTCCAGCGAGACCTCCCAGTCCATCGAGCCGGAGTCGTCCATGCCCCAGACGACGTTGGGCTTGGCCAGCACCGAAGCCTTCAGCGGCAGCTCGGCGATGTCGGTGGCGTGTGAGGCCACCGAGCCCAGCAGGCCGCCGAGCACGGCGATCGAGGTGAGGAACTGCACGGCGGCTTTCATGGCGTCAACCCCGGGTCACGAGCGACTGCACCCAGGTGCGGGTGCCTTTGGGACCGTCCACGCGGACGGTGATGCGGAACTGCCGCGAGTTCGGCGGGTCGAGCTTTTCGGGCCCGACGCTGCGGCTTTCGAACGGCGAGGTCGCCGGCGCCCGGTACTGCTTGACCAGGCATTGCCGCGCGCTGTTGGTCACGGTCGCCGTCGTGCAGGCGCGTTCGGCGACGTAGCGCACCGTCATGCCGCCGACGCTGATCTGCTGTGCGCTGCTCCAGTCCACCGTGGTCGGCAGGCCGTTGCTGTCCTTGGCCAGTTCGGCGGCCGAGTACCAGCCGCTGATCGAGGTGTCTTCGTCGGTCAGCGCACGCACGGCGAGGAAGGCGGTGGTGACGCCGACCTCGCTGGCCTGCATCGCGGCGTCGTGGTAGGCGGCGTTGCCGCTGGCGATGGTGCCGATCTCGGTCAGGCGCGCCAGCGCCATGCCGCCCAGCAGCATCACCGACAGCAGCACCAGCACGACCAGCATCGTCACGCCGTGCTGGCCACGCCGGCGCTTGAGGGAATGCATCTTCATCGGGGTCACCAGGCCAGGTTGCGCAGCGGCACCACGGCCACCGAGCTGCGGTAGCGGTAACACTGCCAGTCGGTCACGTCGGGCGTGACGGTCTTCGACGCGTCCAGCGGGTCCCGCGGCAGCGATGTTGTGGCCGTGCAGTTGCCGTTCTTGTCTTCCTTCTCGCGCTGCGGGCTGCGTGTGAGCAGGCCGATGCGCAGTGCACGCACACGTTCGACGTTGGCGCCGGCCAGCGTGCCCCAGGTGGCGCCGGTGGCGTCCTGCCAGCCGGTCAGCGTCGTGTCCGCGGCGCTGGCGCTGATGCCGTACTGGGCACGGAAGGCCATCACGTTGCGCACCAGCGTGGCCGACTGGTTGCCGAGCGGGCGTTCCAGCAGCAGGTTGGTGCCGGAGACGCGGTAGCGGCTCCACTGCAGCGTGCCGAGCAGGGCCACACGGTCCTTGTCGACGAAGCTGGCGGCTGCCGCGAACGCGGCGCCGTTGTGGTCGCCCGTGCTGCCGAAACTCAGCGACTGCGGCGTCGTGTCGGTGGCCGCGGTGACGGCCGTGACGCTGCGCACCATGCAGGTGTTGCCCGCTGTCGCCGGCGCCAGCAGCACGGCCTGGCCGACGGCGGCCGGCAAGCGCGACTTGACAGCGGCCGATGCGCCGCTGGAATTGCCGCTGAGCAGCACGTTGGCGCCGGAGTCGACGTTGCTCGCCGAGACCACGTCGAGCTGGTCGCTGACGCCGCTGCTGCCGATGCGCACCGGCGCGAACGACGCGGCGTCCAGCTTCACCGCGGCGCCGACGCTGAGGTCCAGCGTGTAGCAGAGAAAGGCCGAGTCGCCGAAGAAGCCGAGGCCGGCGGTGGCGGCGTCGTTCTTGATCGCGCTCAGGGCCGTCGCCGAGTTCACCGTCATGCCGCCGGCGCCGACGCCCTGGCGCTGCGATGCGGTGAAGACGGCGGCGCCGCCGCTGGCTGCCAGGCCGACAAGCAGCGCGACGACCATGCCGACCATCACTTCGATGATCGACAGGCCGCGCTGGCCGCGGCGGGGCCGCGTTGCAGAACGGAGCTCAGCGCACATCGGTGGTCGCCTCCAGCGAACGCGTCTCGCCGCTGCCCTTGCCGACCCAGCTGATGACCACCCGCATGCGGCCGGTGGTGGCGTCGTAGGTCGAGGTGGCGCTGCCGCTCTTCAGGCCGCTCTGCACCCGTGTCTTCCAGTTGGCGGCCAGCGCGCTGGCGACGGTGCTGCCGCAGGCGCCGCTGGCCGGCAGCGTGTAGCAGTTGCGGTTGGCGGTGTCGACCAGGACCGAGCTGATCAGCTCGTCGCCGAGCTGCGCCGCCGTCGTGCGCGACTGGGCTTCGGTGGCCTGGGCCAGGGCCCGGGTCTGCAGACGTGTCATGCCGAGCAGGCCGAAGGCCAGCAGGGCCAGCGCGATCAGCGCGTCGATCAGCGTGAAGCCGCGCTGCGGCGGCGGCCGGCGGCGGGGAAGGCGGCGCTTCATGGTCAGCAGCTCGACAAGTGGTTGCCGCACAGGCGCACGGCACCGCCGGCGTCGACACGCAGCCCGGGGCAGCGGTAGTCGCTGGAGCAGCTCGCGCTGCTGCTGGACAGGTCGATGCTGCCGGCGGTGCCGAAGGGCACCGGGCGTCCTTCGCTGCCGAAGTCGATGGTGGCCGTTGCGGCGCTGACGCCGCCGCTGATGACGCGGGTGCGCAGCGTCACCGGCGTTGCCGGCGTCGAGCGGTCGATGACCGTGATCGTGCTGCCGCTGGTCTGCAGCCGCACGGTGGCGTTGCGCTTCACGGCTTCGCTCTGCGCCACCAGGGCTTCGGCGTACAGCAGGTTGCCGCCTTCGCGCAGCCGCGAGTTGGCGACGTAGTCGGCGAAGTAGGGTGCTGCCGTCAGCACGAGGAAGGTGCCGATGGCCAGGCCGACCATCAGCTCGATCAGCGTCAGGCCGCGTGCGCGGCGCAGGTTCAGGTGTCGCATGTCGTGCCCCGGGTGGTCCAGCAGGTGGTGTTGGGGCCCTTGGGATGGGCGGTCGTCGTGCGGTTGCCGCTGCTGTCGATCGTGTAGGTGTAGTTGGTCATCGAGCCGGAGCCGGTGGCCGTGGCGCTGAACGTGGCGCCGCCGGACGGCACCGTGCAGGCGATGGTGAAGTTCGCCGCGGTCGGCTTGCTGCTGCCGCAGGCCGCGCAGTTGGTGTAGCTGTTGGTGTCCTGGAAACACTGTTCCATGCGCGTGGCCAGCGACGACAGCGCGTCCAGCGCCACCGGCACCTTGGAACGCTGCACGTAGGCCGTGTAGGCCGGCAGCGCAACAGCGGTCAGGATGGCGACGACCGCGACGGCGATCATCAGTTCGATCAGCGTGAAGCCGCTGGCGTGGGTCTTGGGGCGCAGCATGGGCGGGGCACCTCGTGCAGGTTCGTGTCGCGGCAGACAGGAAACCTGCCGCATCGAACGTGTTCTTCGGCCCCGCGCCGCGCGACTTGAGGCCCGTTACCCCTGCTCGTGCTGTAACGAAGGTAAGCAGACGGTACCGGCGGCGTGCGGTTTGTCACGCCGCGGACTGCAGCGTGGTGGCCGCCGCTTCGGCGCTCAGCCGCCGC
>JBASTF010000293.1:0-3750 GCA_049274755.1 Rubrivivax sp.
GTGCCGCGTCGGCGTCACGGCGGGCCCGCCACTGGCCGAGCAGAAACGCGCCGGCTCCGACGGCGAGCAGCGCGGCCAGGGCCAGCGTGCCGAAGAGCCAGGGTCCTTGCATGCCAACGATTGTACGGATCGGGGTGGGGTGGCCCGCGGCTTGCCTCAAGTTGGCGCAAAGGCGGCCGAAAGCCCCGTCAAGCCGCACCGGCCCGGGGCGGCACGAACCCGCACGCCCATGAGACAAGCCGTCATCGAGGCCGAACCCGCCACCGGGATGTTCCCCGGCTTGACGCCCCGCGTCGCCGCCCGCATCCTGGCCCGGCCGTGCTTGACCCGATCCGGATTCTGGGCGACCCGACCATGACCGCCATGACGCCCCGCCCCGCTCCCGAACCCCTGCAGCTCGACGCGCAGGCGCTGGCCAAGCTGCGCGAACTGGACCCCGAAGGCCGCCATGGCGTCGTGCAACGGGTGTTGCAGACCTTCGAGACCACGCTGCAGCGCCAGGCTGCCGAACTGCGCGAAGCCCGCGACCGCGGCGACATGCCGGTGATGGGCCGCATCGCGCACACGATCAAACCTTCGTCGGCCGCGGTCGGCGCGCTGGCGCTGTCGGCCCTGTGCGCCGACGTCGAACGCCAGGTGCGCAACGGCGAAACGGCAGGTTTGCTGCCACGCGTCGAGAACTTGTTGTCGGAGGCCGAACGGGCCCTGGTGGCGGTTCGGGCTATGCTGCGGACCTGAGTTCGCTGTAAATGACGCCGCCGCTTTCCTTCACCGACGCCGGATTGCCAGAACAACCGCAGGTTTTGCTCGTCGACGACGACGAGGTCAACCTGTTGATGACTGCTTTTGCGCTGCGCGACCGCGGTTTCCGCATCACCGAGGCTGCCAGCGGCGAGCGTGCCATCGACCTGCTGGCCGACTGGACCCCCGACATCATCGTGCTCGATGCCTTGATGCCCGGGCTGGACGGCTTCGCCACCTGCCGCGCGATCCGTGCGATGACGGGCTTCGAGAACGTTCCGGTGCTGATGCTGACCGGCCTGGACGACGACGCCTCGATCACCCGTGCCTACCAGGCCGGCGCCACCGACTTCTTCGTCAAGGCCACGCAGTGGAGCCTGCTGGCCGGGCGCCTGCACTACCTGCTGCGTGCCTCGCGCACCCGCATCGAGCTCGAACGCAGCAAGGCCAAGCTGGCCCGTGCACAAGACCTGGCACGCATGGGCAGCTTCGACTGGCGGCGTGCCGAAGGCGGGCTGGCGATGTCGCCCGAAGGCCTGCGTGTGTTTGGCCACAGCGTCAACGAACGTGTCAGCCTGCGTGTGCTGCTGCGCATGGTGCCGCGCGACGACCGGCGTTCGCTGCTGCGCCTGCTGCACGACGTGCTGCGCCACGCCTCGGTGCTGGCCACCGACGTGCCGATCACGCTGTACGACGGCCGCCAGCGCATCATCCACGTCGAGGCCGAGCCCGAGTTCAACGAACACGGCCACAGCATCGGCTACACCGGCATCGTCCAGGACGTGACGGACCGGCGCATCGCCGAGGACAAGATCCGCCACCTGGCGAACTTCGACGCGCTGACCGGCCTGCCGAACCGCCGCCAGCTGATCTGGCGCGCCGAACGGGCGCTGGAACAGGCGCGGCGCATGCAGCACCAGTTTGCGCTGCTGCTGATCGATCTCGACCGCTTCAAGGTCATCAACGACACGCTGGGCCATTCGGCCGGCGACGATTTGCTGATGGAAGTGGCGCGCCGCCTGCGCGGCTGCGTGCGCCATTCCGACCAGGTGATGGAAGGGGCGCTGGAAGCCGCCGGCGCCCGCAGCCACCGCACGCTGGAAGCCGTGGGCCGGCTGGGCGGCGACGAGTTCGTCGCGCTGCTGCCCGAGGTCGGCGAAGACCGCGATGCCGAACGGGTGGCGCAGCGCATCCTCGAAGTGATGCGCGAGCCCATCTTCGTTTCGGGCCAGGAGTGTTTTGTCACCGCCAGCGTCGGTGTCGCCATCTTCCCGCGCGACGGTGCCACCGTCGCCGACCTGATGCGCAACTCCGACGTCGCGATGTACTCGGTGAAGGGCCAGGGCCGCAACGGTTCGGCGATTTATTCGCCCAGCCTGGTGGGCCGCGGCCGCGAGAAGCTGGAACTCGAAACCGCGCTGCACAAGGCCATCGAACGCGACGAACTGGTGCTGCACTACCAGCCCAAGGTCGACGTGCGCAGCGGCCGCATGGTGGGTGTCGAGGCGCTGATGCGCTGGAACCGCGCCGGCAACCTGGTGCCGCCGGGCGAGTTCATCCCGCTGGCCGAAGAAACCGGCCTCATTGTGCCGCTGTCCGAATGGGCGCTGCGCGAGGCGGCGCGCCAGGCCAAGGTCTGGCAGGGCAGCTTCGGCTTCTCGGATTCCATCGCCGTCAACCTGCCCAGCCACCAGTTCCTGCGCAGCGACCTCATCGAGCACATCCACGAGTACGTCACGTCTGCCGGCGTGCCGCACCGCGCGATCATGCTGGAGATCACCGAGACCAACCTGATGAAGGACTTGCAGGACGTGATTCCTGCGCTGCACAGGTTGAACGAGATCGGCGTCGAGATCGCCATCGACGACTTCGGCACCGGCTACTCCAGCCTGGCCTACCTGACGACGCTGCCGATCAGCGAACTGAAGATCGACCGCAGCTTCGTGCGCGACCTCGGTGTCACGCCGCAGAGCGTGGCCGTGGTCAGCGCCATCATCGCGCTGGCGCGAGCGCTGGGCCTGCGTGTCATCGCCGAAGGCGTGGAGACGCTGCGCCAGATGCAGGGCCTGCACCAGCTGGGCTGCAGCCTGATGCAGGGTTTCCTGTTCAGCCGCCCGATCCCGCCCAACGAACTGGAGAACTGGCTGCAGCAGACCGTGCTGCCGCAGACCGCGCCGTGGATCGGCCAGGCCACCGACATGGGCTTCGGCGACGGCGCACGCGCCGCCGGTGGCCGCTGCTGACACCAGCCAGCACACGACGATGCCGACGCTGACCCCCGCGCAGGTGGCCAAGGGCGCACTGCGCCGGCTGGCCATGGCCAAGCTGGAGCCCACGCCCGAGAACTACGCCCGGGCCTATGCCGAAGAGTCGGGCCAGCCCGCCGCGCCGGCGCCGGCCGACCTGAACAAGACGCAGGGCCCGGTCTGGGCGCTGCTGGTCGAGAAGCTGGTGCGCGCGCTGGAGCGGCCGGGCCGCCAATGGACATCGGCACGCAAGAAGGAAAGCCTGCAGCGTGTGCTGGACAGCAGCCGTGGCGACCTGCAGCGGCTGCAGCAGCGCCTGCAGTCGCTGGCCACGGCCTGGGAAGGCGACCGCGCCGAACCCGAGGACGACGAAGGCGACACAACACCGCTCGCCGCGCCACCCGATGCCGCAGTGGCCGGCGACGGCTGGCAGCCGCTGCTCGGCAGCCTGGAAGGCACGGTACGGGCCGCGATGCCGGCCGACGACCTGCGCGCCGCCGAACTGGCCGACCAGCTGGCGCGTGTGGCCGACGCACTGGCACGTGAAGGCCTGTCGGCCGAACGTGTGGCCCTGGTCGACGAACTCTGCCAGCGCGCACGGCGCTTGTTTGCGCACCGCCACCGCCTCGTCGAACAACTGGGCAGCCTGTGCCGCGAACTCGGCCAGGGCCTGACCGAACTGGCCGAAGACGAAAGCTGGGCCCGCGGCCAGAGCGAAAGCCTGGCGGCGCGGCTGGCCGACGGCGTCAGCGCACGCAGCGTG
>JBASTF010000294.1:0-5662 GCA_049274755.1 Rubrivivax sp.
GCCATTGGTCGGGTGGCGTCGTGCCTTTGCCCAGGTCGTGCACCAGGCAGGCGTAGCGCACTGGCAGCGGCGCCGCCAGCTGCGCGGCCTGGTCCAGCACCAGCATCAGGTGCAGGCCGGTGTCGACCTCGGGGTGGTGCTCGGGCGGCTGCGGCACGCCCCACAGCCTGTCCACCTCGGGCAGCAGCCGCGCCAGCGCGCCGCAGCCGCGCAGCAGCTCGAACATGCGGCTGGGCTGCTGCTCCATCAGCCCGCGCGACAGCTCCTGCCACACCCGTTCCGGCACCAGGGCGTCGATCTCGCCGGCCGCCACCATCTGCTGCAGCAGCGTGGCGGTTTCGGGCGCCACCGTGAAGTCGGGCCAGCGTGCCGCCATGCGCGCCAGCCGCAGCAGGCGCACCGGGTCTTCGACAAGGGCCGCCGAGACATGGCGGAAGACCTTGGCCACGATGTCGCGCTGGCCGCCATACGGGTCGATCAGCGTGCCGTCGGCGGCCTGGGCGATGGCATTGATCGTCAGGTCGCGGCGCGCCAGGTCCTGCTCCAGCGTCACGCCGGGGTCGGCATGGAAGCTGAAGCCGTGGTAGCCGGGTGCCGACTTGCGCTCGGTGCGCGCCAGCGCCACTTCCTCGCCGGTTTCGGGGTGCAGGAAAACCGGGAAGTCCTTGCCCACCGGCTTGTAGCCGGCGGCCAGCAAGGCCTCGGGGCTGCTGCCGACGACCACCCAGTCGCGGTCGCTGGCCGGGCGGCCGAGCAGGGCGTCGCGGACCGCGCCGCCGACGGTGTAGAAGGTGCCGGGTGATGAAGCCATCACCCGGCAGGATAGCGGGGACCGCTCAGACCTTGGTGGCGATCAGCGCATCGGGCTTCAGCGTCACGCCGTGCCACTTCCTGTAGATGTCGACCAGCTTGCCGTTTTTCAGGTTGCTCTCGACCCACTGGTTCAGGAAGGCCTGCAGCTGCGGCTCGTTCTTGCGCAGCGCAATGCCCAGCGGGAAGCCGTTCATCACGAACTTCACCTGCAGGTCCAGGTTGGGGTTCTGCTTCTTGATGGCGTTCAGCAGCGGCAGCGAGGTGGCGTAGATCTGCAGCTGGCCGCTGGTGATGGCGGTGGTGGCCGTGGGGTCGTCTTCGAAGCGGGTGATCCTGATGTCGGCCACGCCTTCGGTGCCCTTGGTCAGCCACTGGTCGTTGACGGTGCCGCGTGTCACCGAGATGCCGCCCTTGCCCGCCAGGTCGGCATAGGTCGCGACCTTCATCGCCGCCGGCGCGGCGACGATGCACTGCAGCTCGGCATAGGGAATCGAGAAGTCGATGACCTTCTTGCGGTCGGGCGTGATCGACAGCGCCGAGATCACCAGGTCGGCCTTGTTCGTCAGCAGGTACTGCACACGGCTGGGCGTCGGCACCTGCACGATCTCGAGCTCGACGCCCAGGTCGCGGGCCAGCATCTGCGCCGTCTCGACATCGGAGCCGACCTTCTGGAACTTGTCGTCCATCATGCCGTGCGGCGGGTTGCCGAGGTCGATGGCCACCAGCAGCTTCTTGCGCTGCTTGATGGCATCCAGCCCGTCGGCGGCGCGTGCCACGGTGGCCAGCAGGCTGCCGCCGGCCAGCACGGCCAGCGCCTTGATCACGGTGCGTCTCATCGAAGTCTCCTTGCTTGTGGTTGGGGGTGAAAACGGTCAGAGGCCAGAGCCGACAAACTGCTGCAGCTCGGGGGTGCGCGGCGCCGCCAGCATCCCGGGCGGGCCGGCCTCGTGCACACGGCCTTCGTGCATGAAGATCACCTGGTCGGCGACCTGGCGCGCAAAAGCCATCTCGTGGGTGACGAGCAGCATCGTCATGCCGCTGTGGGCCAGCTTCTCGATGACACGCAGCACCTCGGCCGTCAGCTCGGGGTCCAGCGCCGAGGTCACCTCGTCGAACAGCATCACCTGGGGCTGCATCGCCAGCGAACGCGCGATCGCCGCACGCTGCTGCTGGCCGCCGGACAGCTGCTCGGGGTAGGCGTTGATCTTGTCCGACAGGCCCACCTGGTCCAGCACCGAACGTGCCAGCGCCAGCGCCTGCGCACGCGGCAGCTTCTTCACATGGCAGGGCGCCAGCATGATGTTCTCGGCCACCGTCAGGTGCGGGAACAGGTTGTAGCTCTGGAACACGATGCCGACGTCGCGGCGCAGCGCGCGGCGGTCGAGATGCGGGTCGTTGACACGGTGGCCGCAGACGACGATCTCGCCGCCCTCGATCTGCTCCAGCGCGTCGACGCAGCGCAGCGCCGTGCTCTTGCCCGAACCGCTGCGGCCGATCAGGGCCACGACCTGGCCCTTCAGGACTTCGAAGGAAACGCCGCGCAGCACCTGCACGGCGCCGAAGCGCTTGTGCACGTCGCGCAGGCTAACGATGGCCGACATGGAGCTTTTTCTCCAGGCGCTTGCTCCACCACGACAGTGGGTAGCACAGCGCGAAATACAGGCCCGCGATCACGATGTAGGTGACGAAGGGACGGAAGGTCGAGTTGTTGATCAGCTTGCCGATGTAGGTCATCTCGGCCAGGCCGATCACCGAGGCCAGCGAGGTGCTCTTGACGATCTGCACCATGAAACCGACGGTGGGCGGTGTGGCGATGCGCAGCGCCTGCGGCAAGATCACCAGGCGCATGCGCTGCACACGGCTCAGGCCCAGGCATTCGGCGGCTTCCCACTGCTTGGCCGGCACGGCCTGCAGGCAGCCGCGCCAGATTTCGCCGAGGTAGGCGCTGGCGTAGACCGTCATCGCAATGCCGGCAGCCAGCAGCGGCGGCACGTCGAAGCCGAAGATCGAGAGGCCGAAATACAGCACGAACATCAGGATCAGCACCGGCGTGCCCTGCACCAGGGCGACGTAGGTGCCGACCAGCACACGCAGCGGCCAGGCGTCGGCGATGCGGCCCAGGGCCACGGCCAGGCCGACGACACCGCCGCCGGCAAAGGCGATCAGCGACAGGCCCACGGTCCAGGCCATGCCGTTCAGCAGGGCCGCGAAATGGGCCGAAGACATCAGCGTCGTCACAGCGGTGTTCCCAGCAGGCGGCGGCGCGTGAAGACCCAGCGGCCCAGCGCCCAGAACAGCCCGCGCATCGCAAACGACAGCAGCAGGTACAACACCGCGGCAACGAGGAAGACCTCGAAGGAGCGGAAGGTGTCGGACTGGATGCGGCTGGACACCGCGGTCAGCTCCTCGGCCGAGATCTGCGAGGCCGTGCTGGTGCCCAGCATCAGCAGCACGTACTGGCTGGTCAGCGCAGGGTAGACCCGTTCGATGGCCGGCGGCAGCACGATGTGGCGCAGCACCTGCCAGCGGCTCAGGCCCAGGCAGTCCGCGGCCTCGAGTTCACCGCGCCGCACCGATTCAATGCCGGCACGGATGATCTCGGTGGAATAGGCGCCGATGTTGATCACCAGGCCGGCCACCGCCGAGGTCGTGGCCGAAAGCTTGAGCCCCAGCGTCGCCAGCCCGAAGTAGACGAGGAACAGCTGCACCAGCATTGGCGTGTTGCGGATGATCTCGACATAGGCCGCCGCCGTGCCGCGGGCCCAGGCCGAACGGCTGGTGCTGCCGACGGCGCACACCGTGCCCAGCGCAAAGCCCAGCACCGTGGCCAGCAGCGACAACTGCGCCGTCTGCACGGCGCCGGAGATGAACTGCGGCGTGTACTCGCGGACGAAGCTGAAGTCGAACTGGTAGGCCACGCTGTGCTCGCCCTCAGGCCATGAACTGGCCGCCGTTGACTTCCAGCACCTGGCCGGTGATGTAGCCGCTGAGATCCTGGCTGCAGAAGAACAGGTAGGCGCCGACACATTCCTCGGGCACGCCCAGGCGCGCCATCGGGATGGTCTTGCGCATGTTCTCCAGGATCTCCGGCGTCGAGTAGCGCTCGTGGAACGGTGTCGTGATGACACCGGGCGACACGCCGTTGACGCGGATGTTGGCGCCGGCCAGTTCCTTGGCCATGTTGCGCGTGATGTTGAGCACGAAGGCCTTGGCACCTGCGTACAGCAGCGCGCCGGGGCCGCCACCGTTGCGCGCCGCCACGGAACTCGTGTTGACGATGGCGCCGCGGCCGGCCACCTTCATGTGCTTCAGCGCTGCCTGCGAGGCCGCGATCACCGAGCGCACGTTGAGGTCGAGCACGGCGTCGTAGGTGGCGTCGTCGTACTGCTCCAGCGGTGCACGCTTCAGCAGCGCACCGGCGTTGTTGATCAGCGTGTCCAGCCCACCCATCGCGGCCGCGGCTTCGTCGACGATGCGCACCGCTTCCGACGAACGGCTGATGTCGCCGCCCACCAGGTGCACCTTGCCGCCGCTGGCGCGGATGCTGCCGGCCAGGGCCTCGGCCTTGTCGCGGCTGGCGTTGTAGTGCACGGTGACGGTGGCGCCGGCGCTGGCCGCGCCGGCGGCCACGGCAGCGCCGATGCCGGTGCTGGAGCCGGTGACGAGGATGCGGTAGCCGCTGAGATCGATGCCCATGGAGATTCCTGTGCGAAAAAGGGTCAGTACGCGGGATAGGCCGCAGGGAAGCCGGTGCCGGCATCGGCCAGCGCAGGCAGGCCGCCGAAGCGTGCTGCCTCGAACCAGGGTTGGGCCATCGTGTCGGTCATCTGGTTGATCTGCGCCATGTAGCCCAGGCCTTCGTCGGCCAGGCGGCGCTGCATCGCGCCGATGTCGGGGTAACACTGGCTGAAGGCCTGCCACCAGATGGCGCGCCCGGCGAGGAAGCCGTTGGCGCCGGCGCGGTAGGCGTAGTGCAGCACGCGGCGGAATTCCTCCATGCCGGCGCCGGCGCTCAGCATCACCCAGGGCTTGTCGATGAGCTTGCCCATGTCGTCGAACCAGCGCTGGGCCGCAGCCACCGCAGCGGCATCGCCTTCGGGCGCCGGCAGGTCGCGTGCGGCCAGCGGGCTTTCGAGCTTGTAGATGTCGACGCCGTAGGCCGGGTCGGCGAAGTCGCGCACGCTTTGCAGCACCAGCTCGGGCCGCTTGTCCTTGTGCTCGATGTAGTCGGTGGTGTGGTCGGCCGCGCCGGCAAACGGGAACACCAGCAGTTCGAGCAGGAAGGCGATGTCGCAGCGCTTGCAGGCGTCGCCGACACGGCGCACCAGGGCCCGCTGGTGGGCCAGCACCTCGGGCGCGGCGTCGGGGCGGTACCAGAGCAGCAGCTTCACGCCGTCGGCGCCGGCGCGCTTGATCTTGTCGACGCTCCAGCCGGCCATCTCGCGCGCCTTGCGGCCGCCCGTGCTTTCTTCGAAGTTGAAGTCCTCCAGCGTCAGCAGCAGGCCGGGGGCCGAAGGAATGGCGTCGAAGGCGGCGCCGTAGCCGTAGTCGGGGTCGATCAGCAGCGCCGAACCCTGGGCTGCCAGCGACTGCACCAGGGCGCGTTTCACCGCGCCCACCTGGGCCGCGCTGGGCGCCGTGCCCAGCTTCTCCTTCAGCGCCTTGATGATGGGTGGGCGCTGGTCGGCAGCCACCATCTTGAAACGGCCCTGGGCGTCGGCCAGGCGGCGCAGTGCGCGGTACTTGCCGGCCGAAAGCGTGCTCGTCATCGTCTGTTCCTCGTTGTCGTTGCGTTCAGAAGCTGTGAGGGAACCCAAGATGCCCGCGCCGGGGCGGCCAAGGGCCGTGG
>JBASTF010000295.1:0-1749 GCA_049274755.1 Rubrivivax sp.
CCACCGACTCCATCTCGGCCAGCGAGCCGATCTTGCTGGTGGCATGGCGCTTCAGCGCCAGCGGCAGCTCGGCCGCCGGGATGCCGACGCCGTCGTCCTCGACGACGATGCTGCGCACGCCGCCGGCGGCCAGGCGCACGGTGATCTGGCGTGCGCCGGCGTCCAGCGCGTTGTCGACCAGCTCGCGCACCACCGAGGCCGGGCGCTCGACCACCTCGCCGGCGGCGATCTGGCTCACCAGTTCGTCGGGCAGCTCGCGGATCGGTCGGCGTTCTGACAACACGGCATTCATCGCTCGATTGTAGAAGTGCCCCCTGTCAGTGTTTGCGGTGGCACGCGACGTGCACAGGCCGCAGAATGCGAGCAAGACCCAACGTTGGGGATGGCCTTCCTGGAGCTCATTGATGATGCCTTTCTTCGCGCAGCTGGTCACATCGACGGATGAAGACCGGCGCGGCTTCGAGACCCACCCGGTGGTGGTGGCTGCGGTGGCCGACGGCATGTCGGTCGAACGCTACCGCCGGCTGCTGCTCGAGCTGTACCACGTGGTCTGGCACTTCAACCCGGTGTGCGCCGCCGCCGCCAGCCGGCTGGACGACGGCTTCACCAGCATCCGCTACTTCCTCTACGAGCACATGCACGAGGAGCAGGGCCACGAGACCTGGGTGCTGAACGACCTGGAAGCCGTGGGCGTGCCGCCCGGCGACACACGCGGCCACACGCCGTCGCCGCACACGCTGGCGCTGAACGGCTACAACTACTGGGCCGCCGACCGCCGCCACCCCTGCAGCGCGCTGGGCATGCTGTATGCGCTGGAGGTCATCGCCTCGGTTTACGGCGGGCCGTTTGCCTCGGCCATCCGCGAGGCCTTGCTGCTGGACGGCGACCGCGGTGTCTCCTTCATCGATTCGCACGCAACGATGGACGCCCAGCACATGGCCGAGCTGCGGCAGGTCCTGAACCAGGTCAAGGACCCGGCGGCGCAGGCGGCCATCGTCGAATCGGTGCGCGTCAACTTCCACCACTTCACGCGCATCATCGAAGCCGTATGAACGCTCCGGAGAGGCCGCCGCAGCGGCCCGGCGGCGTGCCCCAGCTGCTGGGGCGGCCCTACAAGACGATACGGCTGGAGTGGAGCTCCGACCTCGCGATGCTGCGGGTGCGCACCTGCGTCAAGCCCATCCAGTGTTACAGCCTGGCGGCGATGAGCGAGCTGCAGCAGATGCTGGCCGACATCGACAACAACCCCGGGCTGTTGCGGCACTTCGTGATGAGCTCGGACGTGCCCAAGGTCTTCAACTTCGGCGGCGACCTGGCGCTGTTCGTGCTGCTGGTGCGCGCCGGCGACATCGACTCGGTGAAGCTCTACGGCCGCCTCTGCGTGGACCTGGTGTGGTGGATGGAAACGGCCGCCAGCAAGGGCATCTACACGACGGTGCTGGTGCAGGGCGACACGCTGGGCGGCGGGCTGGAATCGGTGCTGCCCTTCCACAAGGTCATCTTCGAGCGCAGCGCGCAGGCCGGTTTTCCCGAGGTGCTGTTCAACCTCTTCCCCGGCATGGGCGCCTGGGACTTCACGATCCGCAAGGGCGGCTTCGCCGTCGCCAACGAGATGGTGTTGTCGGGCCGGCTTTACGGCGCCGAAGAGCTGTACACCCGCCGCCTCGTCGACCTGGTGGTGGACGACGGTGCCGGCGAAGCAGCGGTGGACCGCGCGCTGCGCGAGGTCGACCCGCGCCACCGCGGCAC
>JBASTF010000296.1:0-2708 GCA_049274755.1 Rubrivivax sp.
ACGCCGCCGCTGGCCTGCTACCCGGCACCGGCACGCGCGGCCCAGCCCGAACCCTGCGAGGTCGAAGGCCTGAACGGCAAGACCATGGTCGGCAGGCTGATGCACTTCAACCCGGTGGAAGGCCTGGTCAAGCTGCGTGTGGCGCCGTCGCGCACGACGATGACGCTGCGCTTCGACCAGTTCCGCCGCCTGCGCCTGCTGCAGCCGCTGGCGCCGCTGCAGCACCCGCCCGAGTTGCCGCAGGCCGAGGTGCTGGGTGAACGCCCGGCCCTGCCCTTCGAGGTCTGCATGCGCGGTGCGGCACCGATCGAAGGCCTCACCGTCGGCCAGCACGAAACCGACTACGGCCTCTTCATCTTCGAGCCGCTGGACATGGCGGGTTCGGTGCGGCGCAGTTTCTTCCCGCGTGCCGCCTTCGACAGCGCCCGTGTCGGCACGCTGATCGGCGACACGCTGATCGAAGACAACCTGGTCACGCCCGAGCAGGTGCAGGAAGCGCTGGAGGAGCAGCAGCAACTGCGCAGCCAGAAGCTGGGCGACATGCTGGTGGTGCGCCACATCATCACGCCGCAGGAACTGGCCAGCGCCATCGAGGAACAGGCCAAGATGCCGATGGTGCGCATCGGCGAAGCGCTGACGGCCCTGGGCTACATCAGCGAGCAGCAGCTCGAAGAAGCCCTGGTGCAGCAGAAGGCCGACCGCAGCGTGGCGCTGGGTGAACTGCTGGTGCGCAAGGGCGTGGTGTCGCGCCAGGACCTGCAGACCGCGCTGGCGCGCAAGATGGGCTACCCGCTGGTCGACGTGCTGCAGTTCCCGGCCGAAGCCAATGCCATCGCCCGCCTGCCCTATGCCATCGCCGCACGCCTGCCGGCGCTGCCGCTGATGCTGCACGGCGGCCGCCTCGTCGTGGCGCTGGAAGATCCGTCGCAGCGCCTGTCGGTCGACGAGATCGAATTCGCCTCGCAGTGCAAGGTGGTGCCGGTGCTGGCGCGTGCCGGCCTGCTGCTGGGTGCGATCGACCGCGCCTACGAGAAGCTGGGCGCCATCGACTTCAGCGTGCGCCCGGTCGGCGACCCCACGCAGGCCATCGAGTTCGAACCCGAGGACGCCGGCAAGCTGCTGGCGACGCTGGAGCAGCAGCACCACAGCGATGCCGGCAACAAGGCCTTCGAGGACGACGACCGCTTCATCGAACAGAGCGACAACTCGCTGGTGCGGCTGATCAACTCGATGATCCAGGAAGCCCACGCGCAGAAGGTCAGCGACATCCACATCGAGACCCAGCCCGGCCGCGAGAAGGTGAAGGTCCGCTTCCGCAAGGACGGCCAGCTGCGCCCCTACATGGAGCTGCCGCACACCTACCGCAACGCGATGATCGCGCGGCTGAAGATCATGTGCGACCTCGACATCTCCGAGCGCCGCAAGCCGCAGGACGGCAAGATCAACTTCGCCCGCTACGTGCCCAGCGTGAAGCTGGAGCTGCGGGTGGCGACCATCCCCACCAACAACGGCCTCGAAGACGCGGTGCTGCGGCTGCTGGCCTCGGCCAGGCCGCTGCCGCTGGACAGGCTGGGGCTGAGCCCGGCCAACCTCGAGGCGCTGAAGTCCGCGGCCGGCCGGCCCTACGGCCTGTTCCTCTGCGTCGGGCCCACGGGCTCGGGCAAGACGACGACGCTGCACTCGGCGCTGGGCCACATCAACACGCCCGACCGCAAGATCTGGACGGCCGAGGACCCGATCGAGATCACCCAGCCCGGCCTGCGCCAGGTGCAGGTGAACCCGAAGATCGACTGGACCTTCGCGAAGGCGCTGCGCGCCTTCCTGCGTGCCGACCCCGATGTCGTGATGGTCGGCGAGATCCGCGACGAGGAGACGGCGCAGACGGCCGTCGAGGCCTCGCTGACCGGCCACCTGGTGCTGAGCACGCTGCACACCAACAGCGCACCCGAGACGGTGACGCGGCTGCTGGACATGGGCATGGACCCGTTCAACTTCGCCGACTCGCTGATCGCCGTGCTGGCGCAGCGCCTGGTGCGCAGGCTCTGCACCGACTGCCGTGCCCCCTTCGAGGCCAGCGACGAGCATGTCGACGAACTGCTGCGCGACCACCACCACGCAATGAACGACGCGCCCGGCGCACCCGACGACCTGGCGGTGATGGCCGACTGGCTGCGCCGCTTCGGCAGCAGCACCGGCCGCTTCACGCTGTACCGGCCGGTGGGCTGCGCGCAGTGCGACCACAGCGGTTACCGCGGCCGTGCCGGCATCCACGAACTGATGACGGTGACCCGCGAGCTGCGGGCGCTGATCCAGGGCGGCACCCGCTCCGACGAGCTGCAGCGCACGGCCGTGGGCCAGGGCATGCGAACGCTGCGCCAGGACGGCATCGAGAAGGTGCTGGCCGGCGTGACGACGCTGGACGAGGTGCGGGCGATCTCCAACTGAGCCCCGGACGGAACCCCCGAGCTCGCTGGCGCTCGCTACCCCCCGAGGGGGCCGTCCGCTGACGGACCGGCGGAGCCGGATCCGTGGCGGGAAGCTTGGTGAATGCTGTCGCGCCGGGGGGGGGGGTCGTGGGCTGAACCTGGCTCAGGTCAGGCCGTCGAACAACCACACCTCCACCGCGTCGCCGGCCGCCACGCTGCCCTGCTGCGGGCCCAGCACCACCAGGGCGTTGGCCAGCGTCAGGCTGCGCAGGATGCCGGCAC
>JBASTF010000297.1:0-2188 GCA_049274755.1 Rubrivivax sp.
GCATACAGCAGCACGCAGCGGGCGCCCAGCGCAGCCAGGCGCCGCGCCGTGGCCAGACCGATGGCGCCGGTGCCGCCGGCGATGACGGCAACACGGCCGTCCAGGCGGTCTGTGGGTTGGAAGTCGCTCATGACGCTGGGTTCAGGGGATGGGGGGATGGGGGAACACGGTCTCGCCGGGCTGCAGCGTGAAGTCGCGCTGCAACCGGCCCTGCTCGAAGTGGCCGACCAGGGCCTGCGTGACGCCGAACACGGGGTCGCTGTCCAGGTACTCGGTGCCCTCGGGGAAGACCTGGGTCACGAGCACGCGGTAACCTGGCTTGGAGATCATGAAGTGCAGGTGCGCAGGCCGGAACGGGTGGCGCTGCTGGGCACGCAGCAGTTCGCCGCAAGGCCCGTCGGTCGGCACCGGGTAGCCCGCCGGCAGCACCGTGCGCAGGCGGTAGCGGCCGGTGGCATCGGTCTTGAAGCGGCCGCGCAGGTTCATGTCGGGCTGGCTGTCGTCCTGGTTTTCGTACAGGCCCACCGGCGAGGCCTGCCAGACATCGACCTCGGCATCGGCCAGCACCGTGCCGTCGTCGGCACGCACGATGCCGGTCACTTCCAGCGGGTCGCCCTTGGCCTGCGTGCTGGCGCAGGCGATGCAGGCGCCGGGCTCCAGCAGCGGTGCGTTGGCGCGCCAGAACGGGCCCAGCAGCGCGGCGTCGGAATCCATGCCGCCGGCACCGGGGTTGTTCAGCAAGGCCACCAGCGTGGACACACCCAGCAGGTCGGAGGCCAGGATGACCTCGTTCTTCTTTTCGCCCGTGGCCTGGCCGATGCCGATGAGGAAAGCCACGGCGCGTTCGAACTCGGGTTCGGTGACGCGGTTCTCCAGCACGAACTGGTGCAGGTGCGTGGTCAGCGACGACAGCAGCTGGCGCAGCCGCGCATCGGGCGTTGTTGCCATCGCCTGCAGCACCAGCGGCAGCAGCGATTCGGGGGTGGTGGGCAGGGCGCTCATGCCGGAGTCCTTCCAGAGTCCTGGTGTTTCCGTTGTTGCCTGGTTTTTGCAATCTCAATGCAACCGGTTGCATTAAATGTAGGACCGCAGCTGTCGAAAGTCAATGCGCTGCGCCCCCAGGACTACCCTGAGAACGCGGCAGGCAGCCGCCAAAGCTCTAGCATCGCAGCCATGACACAGCGCCGCGCCGTGCCCACCATCCACGACCTCGCCCAGCGCCTGGGCGTGCACAAGAGCACCGTCTCCCGCGCGATGGACCCGGCCAAGCGCCATCTCATCAGCGCCGAGCTGCTGCAGCGCGTGGAGACGGCGGCGCGTGAACTCGGCTACCGGCCCAACCACGCGGCGGCGGCGCTGTCCACCGGGCGCAGCAAGACCATCGGCGTGCTGCTGCCCGACATCACGAACCCGGTGTTCCCGCCCATCCTGCGTGGCATCGAAGACGCGCTGGATGCCGAGGGTTATTTCGCCCTGCTCGCCAACACCGATTCGGCGCGCCGCGACGACGCCGCGCATGCCGCCGTCGAACGCATGCAGGCGCAGCGCGCCGAAGGTTTCCTCATCGCCACCGCGGTGCGCGACGACGCCTGGCTCGAAGGCCTGCGCAAGAGCGGCGCGCGCATCGTGCTGGTCAACCGCACCGACGGGCGCGGCGAGTTGCCGGCCGTCATCAGCGACGACATGTTGGGCATGCGGCTGGCCGTGGACCATCTCGTCGGCCTCGGCCACCAGCGCATCGCGCATCTGGCGGGGCCGGGCAGCTTCAGCACCGGCCTGTCGCGCCGCATCGGCTTCGAGCAGGCATTGCGTGAACAGGCGCTGGAGGCCGCGGCCATCGTCGACTGCACGGCGTACTCGGTGCAGGCCGGGCATGCGGCGATGCTCGAGCTGCTGGCGAAAAAGCGCGGCAAGCGCCTGCCCTTCAGCGCCGTCGTCGCGGCCAACGACCTGATCGCGCTCGGTGCGCTGCAGGCCTTGCGCGAACGTGCCGTGGCCGTGCCCGACGAGGTGTCGGTGGTGGGCCACAACGACATGCCGCTGCTCGAGCAGGTGAGCCCGCCGCTGACCAGCGTGCGCATCCAGCACTACGAGATGGGCTACCGCGCGGCACGGCTGCTGCTGGAATCGCTGCGCGGCACGCCGGGCAGCGTGGAAGCCACCGTGGTGCTGCGGCCCAGCCTGGTGG
>JBASTF010000298.1:0-4427 GCA_049274755.1 Rubrivivax sp.
CCGAAGACCCGGCGCCGGCACCCGCGCCGTCGCCGCCCCCGCCGCAGGAACTCGAACTCGTGCCCGTGCTGTTCGGCTGGATCGAGGTGCAGTTGCTCGACGAAGCCGGCGACCCGGTGGCCGGCGAGCCCTGGCACATCGTCTGCCCCGACGGTGAATCGCGCGAAGGCGTCACAGACGGGCGCGGCATGATCCGCCTCGACGGCATTGCACCCGGTGTCTGCCGCCTGAGCTGGCTCGCGCGCGACGTGCAGGCCGTGCTGCCGGCATGATCACGCACACCGTCGTCGCCGGCGACTGCGTCAGCAGCATCGCCGCCCTGTATGGCCTGTTCGCCGACACCGTCTGGAACCATCCGGCCAATGCGGCGCTGCGCGCGCTGCGCCAGGACCCGAACGTGCTGGCGCCCGGCGATCAGGTCGTCATCCCCGACAAGCAGCTCAAGCGCCACAAGCTGGCCACCGGTGCACGCCACAAGTTCACGCTGATCGGCGTGCCTGTGCTGCTGCGCCTGCAACTCGTCTGGGGCGACGAGGCACGGGCCAACGAACCCTTTGTCGCGACTGTGGACGGCGCCGAGCAGCGTGGCCACACCGGCGGCGATGGCACGCTGGAACTGAAGGTCAAGCCCGGCGCACGCGAGGGCAGGCTGGTGGTCGGTGAAGGCGCAAGGCGCAGCGAGTACCGGCTCGACCTCGGGACCCTGGACCCGGTGGAGACCACGGCCGGTGTGATCGAGCGGCTGCGCAATCTGGGTTACGACACCGGTGCGCCGCGCGGTGCCTGGGACGATGCAGCACGTGGCGCGCTGATGGCCTTCCAGGCCGACCACGGCCTGGAATCCAGCGGCGAACCGGACGCCGCGACGCAGGCCAGGCTGCGTGACCTGCACGACGGAGCCTGAGCCGATGCCGAGCGACTATCCACCCGCCATCGCACACGCCGACTTCACCGACCCGCCCATCGCGCCGCAGGTCGCGCAGGCCAAGCCGCTGCGTGTGATGCGCAAGGCCTACAAGGCGCTGGGCGGCAACACGGTGGTGCAACCCGTTGTCGAACTGGCCGCCTGGAAGGCGACCGCACAGGGCACGCAGGTGTCCAGCCGCAAGAGCTTCGACGCCGACCCGGGCGCGCCCATCCGTTCGGCCTCGCGCGAGAAGCGTTTCCACTTCGCCCCCGACGTCGAGACGCTGGACCTGAAGTGGAAGATCAATGGCCACGCACGTGTCACGCAACTGCGCTTCGAGGTCTATGAGCGTGGTGTGGCGGTGCCGCTGTACACGGCGACCTTGACCTTCGCCGGCGGGGCCTGTCCGCAGGAAGGCGGCTTCAGCTGGAACGGTCGCCTCGACCAGGACCCCGTCTGCCTGGTCGGCACCGTGGGCGTGGTGGCGAGGGCCACGCAGTACACGCCGGCCGACTACCCCGGCGACACGTTGTGCGTGACGCATGCGCCCTACAAGTTCAAGCTTGTGGTGCTCGACCCTGCCGCCACGCTGGTGCGTTCCACGCCCGCGCGCTGGGTGTTCGCCGACGTGTTGTTGGGCAAGCCGACGCTGGACTGGCTGCCGAAGAACACGCTGGCCGCATCGACCGCTCTGCCGACCAATGCGCTGCCACCGACGCCGGCGGTGGAACGCGACCACCAGGTCTACGACGCGCTGACCGATGCCAACGACTTGCAGAATCTGTCAGGCGCTGTGCCGGCACCGGGGCAGCGCAAACGTGTTTACCTGCAGGCCCATGTGTTCTACCGGGCCGTCGGCGAACTGGTGGCCAACCATGCCTGGAGCGAGTGGCGGCAGATCTGGGGTGAAGGCCCGAACATCCCGCTGAAGCTGACGCCGACCCTGGTTGGTTCCGACGATGCCACCATCTCCGGAGCGACCGCCGTGCGTGCGCTGGGCACGGTGCGTTTCGTCTGGGAGTGGGTGGACAGGGCGGCACCGCCGCCGGGCGACCTGCACGTGGTGCTGCCGTCGTCGCGTGCGCAGCCGAACGATTTGTCCACCAGCCAGGCCGCGGCGCAGTCCTTCGTCAACCAGGCCCAGGACTTCGACCGCGCTGCGACCGCGCCGCCCGGTCTGAACAGCCACCTGGCGCGCGGCGGCAAACGCGGGCCGGGTGCGCCCGCCGTGTTTCCGGTGCAGGGTGGTGGCGGCCCGTTCCCGTTCGCCGTCGCGGCCCCGGTTGCCGGCAACTGGACGGGCGTGTCGTCACTGGCGACGACCGGTCCCCACGCTGGCTGCACCGGCGTGGTCTTCCGGCCTTCCATCCTGCCCGGCGACGCCTTCCAGCTGCGTGTGGCGCCGGTGCTGGCCGGGCTTGTGGACCCGACGGCGGTCTACACGGCCTTTCACCAGGCGATGGACGATGTGCCGCTGACAGTGCGGCTGGACAGCGGTGACTTCGTGGTCTGGAAAACCGTCGAGCACACGGTCTACAACGCCAACCCGCAGGGTCTGCAGGCTGCGCACTGCAATGCGATGTCGGCGCGCTTCGAGAAGTTCTTCGTGCGCGTGCGCAACACCATCGCGCCGGTCGGTCAGTTCACCGCTGCGCGCGACGCGTTGTACAACAACACGGCGCCGTCGGCCGGGCAACTGGAGCTGCCGCTGCGCATTGCGCTTGCGGGCGCTGGCGCGCACAACAACGCGGCCCGGGCGATCTGGTTCAAGCCCTGGACGAGTTTCCGCGACGACCTGGTCCACCACCACGGGGGCGCAGCCCAGGCCCATGCCTGGGCGGACGCCTACGCGCCAGCCATCGCCGACCTGTGGCGCAACGGCCGCGGGGTCGCGCCACTGGCGCCGGTTTGGCCGCACGCGATTGCCAGCGTGGTGGCCAACGGCGACCCGGCCAGCACCGCGGTGCGCATCACGCCTGTGGCTGGCACGTTCGTCGGCTTGCAGGCTGTGGTGACTGCCGATGCCAACGGCGTGCAGGGCGCGGTGCGTGCCATGGTCAATGCGCTGTACTTCGACTTCGGCTCCTACCGCACACACGGCCCGGTGCTGAACTTGGACGTGCAGTGCCGCTTGGCCGATCAAGTGGCGGTGACGAATGCCATTGCACAGGGCCTGATCGAGGGCCACGAGGAAGCGCTGACCAGCATGTACAACTACCAGCTGGCCTATCACTGGGGGTTCCGCGCGCTGGGCTTGATCTTCGACGACCTTGTCGGCCAGCGCGACGGCTTGATGACCTTCCAGTTCGAGAAGCCGACGAATCTGGACACGGGCCCGGCGGCCAAGGCCGGCTTCGCGTCGCCGAGCCGCGCCTCGCTGTACGTGTACATGCTGAAGACCGACGAGATGGAAGGCACGCTGTGCCACGAGTTCGGGCATGCGATGTTCATCAACCATCCCTACCGCGAGCAGCCGGCCAACGACCCGCGCGAACTGCACGACGAAACGATGCCGCTGCACTGCACGATGAACACGCCCGCCGCGCAGCGCAACTTCTGCGGCCTGTGCATGTTGCGGCTGCGCAGCTGGAGCATCTTCGAGCTCGACGCCGCAGGCAACCCTGTGGCGCGCAACCCGGTGCCGCTGCCGCCCGCCGACCCGCATGTGCGCACGCTGCTGAAAAGCGGCGCGCAGAACACCCGCTGAGCACCATGGCCGACGAGGACCGCCAAGCCGCCCTGCAAGCCGCCCTCTGGCCCGACGGCCCGCGTGGTCCCAGCGTCTGGGCCGTGCTCGACGGTGCACGCGACCCGAAGATCCACCTGGCGCTGATCGAGTCGCGGCTGGAGGTGCGCAGCCTGTTTGCCGGCCCGCTGCCGCGCGAGCTGGAGATGGCGTCGCCGCAGCTGGTCGAGCTGCTGCCCGGCCACCGGCTGACGGCGAAACTGCTGGGCGAAGCCTGGGGCGGCAGCTGGGGTGTGTTCGTGCGCACCAACGACGCCGCGGACCTGCGGCTGCAGCTGCGCAAGCTGCTGCGCGTGAAGATCGAGGGCGGTGGCTACATGCTGCTGCGCTGGTACGACCCGCGTGTGCTGACGATGTTCCTGCCCACCTGCGACACCGAGCAGCTGCGCCAGATGTTCGCCGGTGTCGAGGCTTATGTCTGCGAGGCCGAGATGGGCCGGGCCTTCAGCAGCTTTGCGCTGCGCCAGGGCAAGCTGCAGGCGAAGACAAGCGCACTCTGAGCGCTTCAGCCTGCGTCGGCCGTGGGGCCGATGCCCAGCAACTCGTTCACCCGGCCCCGCACCTCGTCGACGCGGTACAGCCCGTCGGCACGCGCTGCGCCGACGGCGCCGCCGACACGTTCACGCAGCGCCGCATCGGCCGGCAGCGACAGCGCCGCGGCGATACGTGTGGTCTCGTCGTCGATGAAGCGCTGCAGCATCGCGGCGCCCAGCATGGCCAGCTGGCTGCGGCGGATCGTCAGCATCGCGGCGGCTCCTCGCTTCAGCGCAGCGG
>JBASTF010000299.1:0-31267 GCA_049274755.1 Rubrivivax sp.
GTTTTTGCGCGGCGCGGGCTTTCGGCCGGCACCCGCAGCTGCAGCGCCACCTCGCCGCGCAGCACCTCGCGTGCCGTCGGCGCCAGTTCCAGCGTGCCGTATTCACCCTCGGCACTCAGGTGGCCCAGTGCGATCAGCTGGCGCAGCACGCTGCGCCATTGCGCTTCCGAGACACCGGCGCCGATGCCGAAGGTCGACAGGCTCTCGTGGCCGTGCTGCGCCACCTTGTCGGTGCGCTTGCCGCGCAGCACGTCGACCAGGTGGCCGGCGCCGAAACGCAGGCCGCCTTGCTGGTGGAAGCGGTAGATGCAGGACAGTGCCTTGCGCGAGGCTTCGGTGGCGTCCCAGGTGGCCGGCGGGCTCAGGCAGTTGTCGCAGTTGCCGCAAAGGACCCCCAGGCTCGCTTCGCTCGTCACCCCCCGCGGGGGCTCGCCGCGGACCGGGAACCCCGGATCCACGGCGGGCCGGTGGGCTTCGCCGAAGTAGGCCAGCAGCCGCACACGCCGGCAATCGTGGGCTTCGGCCAGGCCCAGCAGGGCGTCGAGCTTGCTGCGCTGCAGGCGCTTGAAGTCTTCGCCGGCCTCGCCTTCGTCGATCATGCGCCGCTGGTTGACCACGTCGGCCAGGCCATAGGCCATCCAGGCATTCGCCGGCAGGCCGTCGCGGCCGGCGCGGCCGGTCTCCTGGTAGTAGGCCTCGATGTTCTTCGGCAGGTCGAGGTGGGCGACAAAACGCACGTCGGGTTTGTCGATGCCCATGCCGAAGGCGATGGTCGCGGCCATCACCAGCCCGTCTTCACGCAGGAAGCGGTCCTGGTGGCGGCGCCGCACGTCGGCGTCCAGCCCGGCGTGGTAGGGCAGGGCGGGGATGCCTTCGGCGCTGAGCCAGGCGGCGGTTTCCTCCACCTTCTTGCGGCTCTGGCAGTAGACGATGCCGGCATCGCCGTCGTGTTCGTCGCGGATGAAACGCAGCAGCTGTTTCTTCGGCTCGTCCTTCTCGACGATGGTGTAGCGGATGTTCGGCCGGTCGAAGCTGGCGACGAAGAGCCGCGCCTCGGCCAGCTGCAGGCGTTCGACGATGTCGGCGCGTGTGTGCTCGTCGGCCGTGGCCGTGAGCGCCATGCGCGGCACCTGCGGGAACTTCTCGTGCAGTGCCGACAGGCCGAGGTATTCCTCGCGGAAGTCGTGGCCCCACTGGCTGACGCAATGCGCCTCGTCGATGGCGAACAGGCTGAGCAGCCCACGTTCGTCCAGCGACTCCAGCATGGCCATGAAACGCGGCGTCAGGATGCGTTCCGGCGCCGCGTACAACAGCACCAGCTGGCCGCTGAGCAGTTCACGTTCAACACGCCGTGCTTCGTCGCCTTCGAGGCTGGAATTCAGGAAGGCCGCCGGCACGCCGAGTTCGTCGAGCGCGCCGACCTGGTCGTGCATCAGCGCGATCAGCGGGCTGACGACGACGGTGACACCGCGCCCTTCGCGGTGGCGCTGGATGGCCGGCACCTGGTAACACAGGCTCTTGCCGCCGCCGGTGGGCATCAGCACCAGGGCGTCGCCGCCGGCCGCCACATGGGCCACGATTTCGGCCTGCGCACCGCGGAAGGCGGCGTAGCCGAACACCTCGTGCAGCACTTGCAGGGCGGGGTCGGTGGGGGCGAGGACGGCGGACATGGTGATCTGTCGATCGTAAGCCACGCCCAGGTTCTGACTTCCCGCGCCCGGGTGCCCGCCTCCGAGTGCCACCGGCGGGCGATTCGTCCACCAGGTCAGGGCGCGATAATGGCGTCATCCACCTCATATCGCGTGCCTAGGGGCAAAATTTTCTGTCCAAATTTGGGCCGGCAGGGGGCAATTAAATTTGTCCAATTCGGCCAGGGGGCAATTTGTTTGTCCATCCTGCCGCCCGCGATCCTCGCTCGGAAGACGCCGTGCGTTTCCGCATGCCGCAGTCGGGAGAGAGAGACCGTAGTTGGGTGCCCATTGCGATTTGCGATCTCTGTAGCTGTGGCCCTGGCACGGTATCGAGGTTCAGCTTTGTAACCGTCGCGTCGAAGACCTGTTGCCGATTCAGCGGGATAGCGCTGCATCTGGCTGCCAGCGCTCAATCAACTTGGCGGCTACGGCGGATGCTTCTCTTCCTTGGGACTGCGCCGCAGCAATGACCATTTCTTCCAGTTGATGCTGGCCGACGCCGGAGACAGCACCAAGACAAGCCATGGTGTTGGGCAGATCGATCTTCTTCGGCTTGCCCATACCGAACAGCGCGAAGCTGCCCTGAGCCCGATCGAGGCAGTTGACGGCCCGGAAGTCCGGGCGAGGAATGGCTTCATCAAATGTGTGCCGCATGGGGAGCCGCCCCTTCTCGCGGTTCCACGGATTCAGCATGTGGACAATGACAGCCATTTGAAGCCAGTGCGTGAACTGGGTGACTCGCGAAAGATATCGATCCAGCGACGTGCGGGCGTCCAACATTGATGGCCCGTGGCAAAGGTCCAGGAACTGGTCGAGGATCCACTGGCCGTCAGGTCCGAGCAATCGCAGCTGCTTGACGCGCCACTTGGCGCGAGGATTGGTCTTTCCAACCGAAGCCATGAAGGCATCCAAGGCGCAAGCCAGAAGGAGTGTCGCATTGGACAACGCGGAGTCCCTATCAGCCTCCCGGTAGTTGCCTTCGAGGTCCTCGATCAGCAGATGGATGCGATTGAAGTGAAACCAGGTGACCTTGTCTCGAAACGCTTCGAGATCCATCTCATCGATCAGGTCCGACCAGTATGCTGCGCCGTCGATCGGCAGCGCGCTGTAGATGCGGTGCAGGTAGACGATGGTGCGACTGTTCAACGGCTCCAACATCAGGCGCTGCACGCTGGTGGTCAAGAACGGAGACCTGATGGCATGAAAGTCAATCCGCTTGTCGCCAAACCACGCCTGGTGATAAGTTTCGTTCTCGCTGTTGCTGTCTTCGGTGATGAGCAGAACGTCTATATCCGATGTGTCGTTGGCGAAGCCTTCGGCCGTGGCATTTGCGAAGAGGATGCTGCGAATGCACGGACGAAGGTGCTCCTTCAGCAGTGATCGGATTTGATCCAGTGTAGGGAGGGGCGGCATGTATGTGCTCCGTTCTTGAAGATGAGGTCGGCGCGGCGGGTCAGTAGTCGCGTAAGCGCTGGAGCAAGGACTCCTCCGTGCACCGACGGGATACGACAACTCGTCGCAGATGCATTGGATCCTGGGCAAAGCTTGTCGAGGAAGACTTTGTAATCGGGGATGACACAGACCGTAGCCTTGAACCCGTGTGTCTCATTTGCCCACAGCAACTTATCGACGATCTCCTGATAGGCGTCATCGAACGTTACGTGAAGCTGAGACTGACCTGTGGCAGGAACGCCTTGCCGTGCGATGAACTCCGTGTCGGACGTGACTCGATAGTAGTCGGCGAGGCGCGCAACAAGGCGCCGGAATGAGGTGCGCGACACACTGGTGTCGTCGTCGTCGAAGTTGTTCACCCTGTGAAGAGCAATCGTCGGAATGCGTGGACGGAAAGCCGGCTCCGGTCTTCTGAACACGCAACAGCCTGAGATACGTGGATTGGCTGTGGTTTGAACTTCATCTGTATCAAGGGATGCTCGGCTTGTCACGAAACGCATGCCGTCATACCGGAGCCCAGGCGTGCATCGATCAGTCGACCAAGGATGTCGTTGAAAGGCACCGCGTTGGAGTCGATCTCTCGCCGCAGGAACTCGGAGGCGCCGCGGTTGAGCTCCCAGCAAAGTGCCATGGCGTCCTGCAGCGCTTCGGGTGCGGAGGGCCCGGCACTTTCGCATTCGTCGACCAATTGCTCGACGCCAATCGTGATCCCGTCCAGGGGTTCGAGTGTTCTCAGGGTCGAGCGCATGCCCGCGAAGAACTCCGCCGGGACCGGTTGATCGTTCCTGGCGGTCAGCCAGCTGACGCAAGGCAGAGGGAACTGTGCCAGCGGACCGGGTTGAGGCGAAGGGCCTCGCGTGGGCTCCTCGCGCTTGCGAAGCACGAAAAGAACTGCGCACAGCATGGCGAAGTGGTCGAAATGAGATCCCAGAGATCTCGCCGCCGCCAGGTCGGCGCGGGAGTAGGCGGCTCCGCTCCAGTCCGAGTTGTCCCCTTCGAGTGTCAGAGACTCGAGATCCCCTTCGATCCGATCCATGAGTAGCTTCGATGCCGGGCACACGCCGATCTCCGAGACGGCGAGGCTGCGCTCGATGACGTACTCATACATGCTCTGCTCTTGCCCCGGCTCGGTCAGGCCGACGAGCGTGCGCCTGCTGGCATAGCTGGCAATGCCGCGATAGAACTTGAAGAGATTGGCGATGTCGTGCGGGATGGGCTCGCGAGCCTTCGCGTCGAATATGTAGGGCAGACAGTGGAAGGTATTGGCGACGGTCCGAATACGCTCCAGTGCCGTCAACTGCTTCATCGGGAAGATCCCTGCGACGTGCCTGGCGCCTCGTGTCCACATGTCGGGCGATGCCAGCACGGTCTTCAGCGCCGGCAGGTTCATCGGCAGGCCCAGCGTACGTCTGACATCGTTGTGGGTGCAGGGAACGTAGCCGATCCTGGCCCGATGCCAGCCGTGTCCGGGGGAGTCGGGCTCGAGCAGCGGAATCCCTTTGTCATCGACAAAGTCTGGGGAAAATCCTACCGAGAGGATGGGGAAGCGCTTGAGGAATCCGGACACGGGAATCTCGCAGTTGACTGAGCGTGGGAGGTGGTCGTACTCGCGCTGGCGGTGTGCGGGCTCATCGGCTGACTATGAACAGGCCGAGGCCAGCAACGATGCAGGCTATGAGGGTACCCAGGCGCCAATACGAGTTATGCCGAAAGAACGGGTCCCACAATGTCTGTGGAACGGGGGGCTTCTCCATGGCCTTGAGGGCTTCGGGACGGAACAATGGAGTTTTAGTCGGCATGGGGCTCGGCTCGCTGGCAGGTGCGCAGGTCGATGACGATGTCTGCTGTCCGGATCGTCTCTTGCCGATGGGCCACGATGATCCTGGTGATTCCCAGCTCCGAGACGCTCTGGCTGACGATCTGTTCTCGTTCGGCGTCCAGATGGCTGGTCGCTTCGTCCATGACCAGCATTCGCGGTCTCCGGTACAACGCCCGGGCAATCAGAAGGCGTTGCCGTTGACCGCCGGAGAACCCTTGCCCGCTGCCTGTGGTCAGCGTGTGATACGCCATGGGCATGGCGGCGATGTCCCTGTCGATCAGCGCGGCACCGGCCACTCGCTGGACGGCCGCCATGTCGATTGGCCAGGTGAAGGATGCGATGTTCTCGGCGATCGAACCCGAGAACAGCCTGTCGTCTTGCATGACAGAGGCGGTCAATGACCGCAGCCGATCCCTCCCGAAGGTGGGCAACGGAGCACCATTGATGAGGACCTCACCGCGCTCAGGCGTGAGCAGCCCGAGGACTATCTTCAGCAAGGTCGTTTTGCCGCAGCCGCTCGGACCGACCAGCGCCGTCGATCGGCCGGGTTCAATTCGGAGATTGATTCCTTTCAGCAGCCACGAGTCGTGTGCGCTGTACCGAAACCAGACGTCTCGAAGCTCGATCTCGACGAGCTGATCCTCGGCAATGTCCGGTGGCGCGACCACGTCGACAGGCGCGCATGAATGCTCCAGAGGCGTCAGCACGATGTCATTGAGGCGCTCGACATGAACTGCGAGCATCCGAAAATCCTCGAATGCAGCCACCACGCGCTCGCCGCGGAACAGCGCCTGCGACGAGTAGGCGACGATGAGCAGCAAAGCACCTGGCGTGACCGTTGATGCACCTTCAGTCCATGCCGACGAGACCACGACAGCCAGCAAAGCAAGCGAGAAGAGACCACGCTGGAGCGCCGTCGAGGTTGCCGTTGCGAACTGCTCGCGGCTACGAGAATTGAGATATTCGCTGAGCGCCACCCGAAACCGATTGGTTCGAGGCGCCTGGAGATTGGACACCTTTACGGTCTGGATGCCCCGAACGCATTCGACGAGTTCGGTGTTGTGATTCGCCTCGAGGCGCAAGGTGTTGGCGCTGAGCGCGAACAGCGGTCTGGACCAAGCGAGCTGTAGCGCCGTGGCGGCAGCAATCGCCAGGAACACGGCGATGGCGGCTACGGGACTGGTGATCGCCAGGATCGCGACCATGGCTAGGCAGAACACACCGTCGATAGCAGCATCCAGCGATCGCACAGTCAACAACCGGTGCGCAGCCGTCAGCGAACCAAATCGGCTGATGATGTCGGGCGGATGCCGCGTTTCGAAATACCGATACGGCAATCCGAGCAGGTGGCGGAAGAGGACGGACGATTGAGGTGCGAACAATTGCGCCGTAACACGGCTTACCAATCCGCCGCGCAAGATCTGCAGGAAGACGCCGGAGCACACCAGCAATACGCCAGCCGCTAACAATTGCCACATCCTCACATTCGAGCCGGCGGTGTCGATCAGGAGCCTGAAGAGCAGCGGAAGTGTCAGCCCGCAGATCTCGAGCAAGATGACCACTGGCAAGATCGAAGCGGCCGCGCGGGCGAGGTTGGACCAATTGCCGAAGAGCGTCGACAGCGGGACGCGAACCCGGGCTTGGATCTGCTGAAACTCGGGAGTACGGGTCAGCTCCTGGGCGATGCCGGTGAAGGAGTCACTCAGATCCTGCCTGGTCACCCTCACACGGCCGCGGGCGGGATCCAGAATGACCGCGTGAGTCGGGCTGCACGCTTCCAGCACCACGTAGTGATTGAAATTCCAGTGAAGAATCACCGGCAGTGCGAGGTTTCCGAGTGCGTCGAGCTCGACCCGCAAAGTGCGCACCTTGAAATGGAAGCTGCCCGCCATCGACGCCAACTGCTTCACGGATGCACCGCGGAGCGTTGGCTGGCACATCTGCCGGGCCGAAACCAGATCGATGTCGTGGCCGTGATGGTTGGCGATCATGACCACACACGCGAGGCCGCATTCGGCGGCTTCGCTTTGCATGACGGGTCTCAGTGGAAGCACACTCATGCGAGCAGAGCCGATTGGCAGGTGGGAGGCTCAGAAGGCCGATTGGACGCCGACCCGAAGCATGGGCGATGCGGGGTAGGCCAGCTCGCGGAGCTCCGTGCCCGCAGGCGATTCGGCCACGAACCGCGAGATGTCTTTCCTGCTTCCGATTCCCTCGGCGCTGAGCTTCAGGCGGGCCGAAGCATTCAGTCGCTTGGACCAGTAGATGTTGAGGCCTCGATTGCCATCCGATGACTGGACGATGTTGTCCGAGATGCGGTATTTCGCGACGGACTGGAAGTGATAGTTGGCACCGTAGTTGTCCCCGAACTTTGCATCGCCGGAGTCGATTCCGAGCGTGTACGACAGCGGGCTTTGACGTTGAAGTCGATTGTGCGGGGCGGGCACGCCGAAAACTTTCGAGTGATTCCAGGTGATGCCGAACTTCGCATTCACACCCTTGAGACGCTCATCGATCAAGCCGAGATCGATCTTGGTGTCGCTGGTAGTCGACCACGCCTCGGCCCGCAGAGCATTCTGGGACTGAAGAAGCCAACGCGCACCATCGAAAGACTCGACGGTGACGATGGGATCGTCGATCTTTCGATAGGTGAGATCCAAGGACGTCGAGCCGTCTTGCCATCCTGTGGCAATGTTGGCGTTGATGCCCCACGCCATCTCGGGCTTCAGTCTCGGATTGCCGCTGAAATCAGGAACCGCAACGCTGTTGTTGGCGGCGGAGTACCGCGTGGCCGTCAACTCTTCCGGCTTCGGGGCACGGTAGGTCCGTGAGATGCCGGCACGAAGCTCGGTTTTCGCATCGAGCTTCCAGGATGCCTGAAAGGCGGGGCTGACGACGGTGAAACGACGTCGAAGCTGTGACCCCGGCTCGCTGCTCTCGAGTTCCAGTGTCTCGGCGCGACCTCCCAGATAGTAGCTGCCGCCCAGGGCTTCGAACTCGCGTTGGACAAAGGCCGCCTGCTTGGCGATCGACGCCTTAAAGCGCTGCTCTGTTGTCTCGGGGGAGCCGCCGGCAACAATGTCGCGCTGGACCCTCGAGTCCTTGCGAGAGGAACTCGCATAGGACAGGCCCGCCGTGACGGTAGACTCCCCAACGGGGAAGCGGACCTTCAAGTCGGAAGTGCCGCCTGACTCCTCGATTCGAGAAGTCGCCGTCCTGTCCAGCACTTCGGTGCCGGCCGGCTCTTCACCGAGTACGGCTGCCCACCCTCGCTTTGATGACAGAAGAAGCGTTTGCTTGGCCTCCATCTTCGCACCGTTGGCGAAGGGGAGCGTCAGCGAAACCTCCGGCCGAACCTGGCTCGCGCCGCGATGGTACCAGAGGCGATCCTGCGCGAAGCTGTAGGGATCGCCCAGCGTGCCTTCGCTGGAGTTCTGGGTGAACTCTTCGGTGTAGACGCGCCGAATCAACATCTGAGCCGCGAACCTTAGGCCGTTCTCGCCCATCATGCGCGTCGACGGCGTGAGGGTGATGGTCTGTTTGCGAACGTGCATGTCCTGGTGCGACATACCCGTCGCGATAGCGGTGCCGTCAGCGTTCTTGATGACAACCGCTCCGCTGCCCGACCCTCGAGCGTCTTCGATGCTCGCCACCGCCGAGATGTTGGCGGACCAGACAGGACCCTTGAAGCTCCACTGCCCTGTTCCTTCGGCGGACAAACTGCCGTGAGGGTCTCCGGATACCTTGGCCGAAGCCTCGCGGGAGTTGGGCTCGCCAGCCAAGCGCATCACGATGTTGATCGTGCCGGCAATTGCCTCGCCGGAGCGGTCAGAAGTCGGCGTTCTCGTGATCTCGATCCTTTCGATGAGCGTAGGAGATAGATCGTCTAGCGAGAACCGCTTGGGGACGGGGCTTCCGTTGAGCAGGATCTGCGTATATCCGCCACCCAGGCCTCCGATTCGAAACTCGGTTTCGCCGGTCGGCGACACTGTCACATTGACTTCGGAGGTCTGCTTGAGGACTTGGGCGACGCTTGAGGCATTGGATTTCGAAAGAGCCAGTCGATCAAGGACTTTGGTCACAGCTGTCGAGGGCCCAGGAAGCGCGCCGCCAGAGGCGCCTGTCACAACAATTCGCTGCGCTTGCGGCGAGTCAGTTGCCTCGACTTTCGAGCTGGACTCCTGACTCAAGGCTGCGGAGGCCAAGCCGAGTCCCACGCTCAGGCAGGCGCCTTGCGCGAAAAGCCATCCGCCTATCCCTTCTTTGGGAATCCCCTCCCGTGGCATTCCATCTCCGCTTATCGTTCCTGCGTCAGCCTTCTTGCTGGGGCTGTGCGAAAGAATGTTTTAGCCCATGCAAGCGCGCCCAAAACTGGGGCTCGCAACTTTGGTAGCGCCGAGAGGTCAGTCCGACGCATGACGGACCCAGGAAAACCTGGGTCCGTCATTCACGCATTAGGACACCGGCCGGGCAACCAAATTGCCACCGTAGACGGCGCACAGCTCCTCAAGGTCGAGTTCGCGAATGTCAACCGGTTGCTCGATCTTCTGTTCCGCCTCGAGGGCGACGTTTTGGTTCTCCACAAATTTCTCCTTGAGAGTTGATGGGCCACCGGCGATTGCAGGGGCAATAGACTCTAGCATGGACGTCCCGCGTCTCGAAAGGTCCTCGCCTGCATGGCTTGCGTGGAGTCTCGTTCGTCTCCGCAGAATCGCCGGCTCATTCGGGCTGCTGAGGTTGATTGCCAATCAGGTTTTGGGGATGTTGCTGTGCCGTCCCACCGTACTCGCGTGTTATTCTGAAGAGAGACGCCTGCGGCTGTTCGAAGGCCGATGCCGACAGCACTGCGGGCGCGCTACCAGGGAGTTCGGTGTGAGAACAATTGAAGTCGTCTCGTTCGACGAGTCATGGACTCGGCAGTTCGAGACCGAGGCTTGGCTTCTCGAGGCGCTACTGAGGGGGGAGAGCCGCATTCATCATATCGGCAGCACGTCGGTGCCGGGCTTGGCTGCCAAACCGATCGTCGACATCCTGATCGAGATCGATGACGTCGCCCGCCTTGATGCCTTCGGGGAGCGCTTTCGGTCCCTGGGTTACGAGCCGCGCGGCGAGAACGGGATTCCAGGTCGACGTTACTTCGTCAAGGGCTCGCCGGAACGCACGCACCAGATTCATGCATTTACCACCGGCTCGCATGACGCACTGAGGCATTTGGCCGTTCGCGACTATCTGCGTGGACATCCGGATGAATGCCAAGCGTATGCACAGGTGAAGTTGAAGGCGGCGGCGGTCTGCGGCAATGACATTCACAGGTACGTTGCATTGAAGAGCGGCTTCTTGAGTTCTCTGGAAATGCGTGCTCTAGCCGAACAGGCTAGGCAAGTCCGCCTCTGACAGCCTGGGCGACTTGAATGCAGCGAGCATTGAGTGACCATCGACCCATCGAGCTACTGGTGGCGCGATGTACTCAAGTATGAGTTCGTCGGCCATCAATCTGCGCCGAGTCGCCATATCCCAGCCGATCATCTTCAGGACCGGCGGGTGCGAATCACTGTCCGATGAAGATGCCGATGCATTGGTCCAGGCCGGCGTGCGGCACTTCGTGGATCTGCGGTCCAGGTCCGAGCGGGCGAGGTATGGGTATCCGGTTGCGCTGAGCCGACGCGGGGTGCGTCATGTCAGGCTGCCGCTGACGGGATATCCGTCCCAACCCATCGACAAGGCGCGGCCCACGTCGCAAGACTACGTTCAGTACTACCTGGGCATGGCCGGTGCAAGGGGGCCACGCCTGAGGCGCATCGTCGGTGTCGTGCGCTCCTTGCTGGATGAACCGATCCTGGTGGGTTGCCATTGCGGCAAGGACAGGACGGGCGTCGTGGTGGCGCTCACGCTGCGCGGCCTCGGCCTGGATGCCGACCTGATTTCTCGCGATTACGCGCTAAGCGGCGAGCGCCTGCTTGCGCACCTGGATCGCTACGAAGACAAGTGGACCAAGCGCGGACACGCGCGCGAGGACTACGCGACAAGGTTCGAGACTGCTGCCGAGACCATGCGCTCGTTCCTGGATCGGCTGGCTACCGATTCCTCGAATTGCCGATAAGGACGCTTTGTGAAGATTCTTTGCCTGGTGGCCCCATACGTACCCAGTTATTTCAACGCTGGCCACCACATCAACGTCTATACGGTCGCGAATCACCTTCGTCGGACGAAGCCGGGAAGCGACGTGACATGCATCGATGCCTGCGCCCGGCGATGGACGTGGCGCGATCTGGCCGAGGCCCTGCTGGAGCCTTTCGATCTCGTGCTGCTGCAGAACGATTTCGACGCGGTCGACACATTCGAGAGGACGATTCGGTACATCAGGACGCTGTTGCCCGACGCCAAGGTGGCGACGTTCGGGCGCCTGGGGGCATATGCTCCGGGCTTCTTCGAGAGGGCGGGTTGCGACGCGGTACATGTGAGCGGGGATCCGGAGACCTCGATGGCCGCCTATGCGGACTATCTCGATGGCTTGGTCCACAGTCCGGCAGGTTGTCGCCACCGGGATTGGGACGGGGCCTGGAAGACACCTGCCATGGGCGGCTTCTTGTCCGTGGAGGACTGGCCGTTTCCCGAGGCCCGCGATCTTCAGATCGAGGCGTCGTCGGCCTTCTATGCCAACGACCTGAACAAGTTCTGCGGAATCCCGCAGCGCCGGGAACTGGTGGTGCCGGTGGCACGGGGTTGCCCCGTCAATTGCTCGTTCTGCGACGTTCCGCGCTTGCAGGGGCTGAAGGAGCGTCGGGTCTCGGTCCAGCAGGTCTTCCGGTACGTCGACGACATGCGGCAGGCCGGCACACAGTTCGACTACGTCAGCTTCTATGCGCCCACCTTCACGCTGAAGCGGAACTGGGTGCTTGAGCTGTGCGACGAGATTGTTCGACGCGACGTGCCGTGGCGATGGAAGTGCGTGACCACGGTGTCGCACCTCGATGCGGAACTGGTCTCCAGGATGGCCGCGGCTGGTTGCGTCAGGATCAGCGTGGGCATCGAAACACTGTCGCCGGTGGATGCTGATGTGTTGCCAGCCTCGAAGAAAGACGTCCGCGAGCGCCTCGCAGCGTTGGCTGGATGGTGCCGCGAGACGTCGATCGAACTGAACTGCTTCATCGTGCTGGGTCTGCCGGGCGATTCGCTGGCCGGCGTGCGCTCGACCATCGAAGAGTTGCGTCGCCTGGGCGCACGAGTCCGACCGACCATCTACACCAACTACGACGCTATCACCCAGGACATGGGCGCCCTCGAGATCGGGATGTTCAATCGCCAGTTGATGGGTCCGGATGAACACCGCGATGCGCGCGCCTTCAATCGAATGGGTCTGCGCCTGGACGACGATGTCGCGACCTCGGTCCAGACGCACGTGCCCATCTTCCCGTTGGCGCCGTCGGCACCATGAGAGGGTGGTGGAGGGACGAACTTGCGTCCGCAGCCTGGCAGGAGAAGCGCAACTACGATGGATGGACGAATCTCTCCAGCAACGAGACTCGTCATCCCGAGTTGGCCGACACCTGGGCCAAGGCGTTGTCGGCGATCGATCCCCGCAGAGTTAACAAATACGCTCATTGGCCGTCGGCCAGGCGCCAACTGGCGCGGCTGCGGGGTTGCGACGAAGCGTCCTTGGCGGTCTTCGCCGGGTCGGACGCCGGATTGCGGCACATCGCCAGCAGCATCGCCCCTGGGCCTGCGATGATTGTGGCTGCGCCGAACTATCCGGTGTTGCCGCCCTATCTGGCAGCCGCGGGCCACAAGCCGATCGACGTCGGCATCGGATTCGAGTCCGGTTTTCGCGAATCGCGCCAGCTCCTCGCGGCCATCGGGCAGTCCGCGCGTCCCGTCGTGTGGGTGGCGGATCCGTGTCCATGCTCCGGCGCCTGCTTCACGGCGGAACAGGTGGCGCAAATCGCGCATGCGGTCGATGCACGTGAAGGTCTTCTTATCTGGGATGCCGCGTACGCTGACTTTGCGCATTCGCCGACCGCCATGGCGGCGCGCGCGGCTGGTGCACTGGTTGTGCGAACGCTCTCGAAAGGGTACGGCTGTCCCGGTATCAGACTGGCCTCGGTCGAAGGATCACCGGATGCGATCGAGGCATTGCGAAGGACATACGGCGCCAACGATCTGTCGGCGCTGGCGTGCGAGGCCGCGGCGTACTGCGTGGAGCACGACGCCACATTCGCGCGCCTGCGGGCGGACGTGATCCGCTGGCGGGAGGAGTTCCGACAGATGTTGCGAGATGCCATGCCTCGCGCCGTCGTGCATCCAGGACAAGGAAACTTCGTCTTGCTGTGCATGCCGGCCGAGCAGGCACGCGAGTTCGAGCGACGGCTCGACCAACGACGCATCCTCGTCAAGGTCATCGAGGCCACAGCGACGGCCTCCTCGGTGGCTCTGCGGTTGACGGTGCCCGAGCCCGAATTGCGATCCACCGTGCTGGAGGCCGCGCATGGCTGATCTGCCGCATGGACACGTTCGATCGGCGATGTGCAGCCGCGCGCCCGCAGCTGGTGTCGCACCCGCGCAGGTGGCGGTGTCTGGCTTCAAGCATGCGGCGGTGCAATTGATGTGCGCTGCCGTTCTCGCGAACCAGCGGCTTCGCCTGATGAACTGCCCTGACGTCGAAGACGTGCGCGTGATTGCCGAGATCCTCCATCGGGCGGGCGCGGACGTCGAGCATCGCGACGGGGTCCTGCGGCTCGATCCGTCAGGTCTTGGCGAAGTCGAACTCGATCCGGAATTGGCCGGCGCGGTGCACGGCGCGCTCTATCTGCTGCCGGCCCTGGTGGTCAGGCAGGGGCGGGCGGTGGTTCCGCAGACGGGAGGGTGCAGTCTCGATGGCACGGCCGTCGGCCGTCCGGTCGCTCACATGGTGGAGGTCCTGCGGACCTTCGGCGCTCGCGTCGATGTCGACAACGCACGACTGACGGCGACGGCGGATGGTCTTCGCGGAGCGGTCCTCGACATCCGTGACTTTTCGGACGAAGTGGATGTCGTATCCGGTCCGCGCGTTTCCGGTGCGACCAAATGTGCCTTGTTGTGCGCGCTCGGCGCGATGGGGCAAAGCATCATCCGTCACGCCTATCGCAAGCCTGACGTGACCGAGCTCGTGCTGATGGCGAACCGCGCGGGCGCCGACGTTCGGTGGGAGGGTGGCGACTTGTGGGTCCGGCGCTCGCTGCACGATGAAGCGTCCCCCACGGAAGATCGACCGAAGGAAGTCGTCCACGAGTTGGTGCCTTGCTGCTCGGAGCTCATGACCTGCGTCGCTTATGGCGTGCTGGCTGGTCAGAGCCTCGTGATCCATTGCAACTCGCCCGGGCGCCTGGTCGAGGGGTTCCCTGAAGAGGTCGAATTGATGCGGCGGATTGGCGTCCCGCTGTCCTACGGCGACCGGACCATCGAGCTCTCGGTCGGGCCGGAGTTGACGCTGCGACCGATGACCATCGACGTCACCAGTCGCGATATCTACAGCGACAACCAGCCGTTCTTTGCACTGATGGCCACCCACGGCGAAGCCGGGGCAATCTCCACCATTCGCGAGCGTGTCTGGGCTGGGCGATTCACCTACGCCGACGAACTCCGCAAGATCGGCGCCGTCATGGCGCGTTCGGCCGAAGGCCGGAACGAATTGACGATCACCCGCTCCGAGTGGAAGGGCGGGGGCGATCTCCACGCCGCTGACTTGAGATCGGCCGCGACGCTCCTGGTGGCGGCATGTGCGCAGAGTCAGCCGTCGCGGGTCAGTGGGCTGGAGCACCTGCCCAGAGGGTATCCCGACCTGTGCGCGAGCTTGCGGCGCTGCGGTGCCTTGATCGAAGAGACGTGAGTCAGATGACCCGAACCATCTTTCTTGGCGGCCGAGGTGGCCTGCACGACGCATTGTCGAATCTCCTGGAGGACCAGGGCGACCAGATCGTTTCCTATGGACGCTACGAAGCCCGCGCCGAGCGAGGTCTGCGCGTGGAGATCCCCCTGGACCTCGTCGACGCGGCCGCGGTCGAGCGCGCCGAAATCGAGCCGGCGGATCGCCTCGTCTGGATCGCAGGCGCATTCGTCAAGCAGGCGCACGACCGGCTTCCCAGCGACGTCATCGACGGCATGCTCGATCTGCACCTGCGAGGGCCGATGCAGTTCCTGCGTCGATTCCTGGCCACCGGACCGGGCAGGCCTGTTCAGTTAGTCTGCGCCGGCTCGGTGTCGTCGTGGAAGGCACGAGAGGACGAAGCGCTCTATTGCGCCATGAAGGCGGCTCAGGCCACATTCACCCGTGGACTGGCGCGAGAGATCGTCCGGGACCGGCCCGGTAGCCGAACGCTGATCGTGCATCCGGGGGGAATGCATGTCCCCAACTTCTTCGGTGATTTCGTCCCGAGCGGACGCCTGCTCGATCCCGCGGCTGTCGCGCGGTTCGTCGTCGAAGAGATGCAGCAGCAGTCACCCTTCTCCGAGATCCAGGTCATGCGCCGGGAGACGCCCGACGGCGGCGTCGAAATGAACATCGTCAGGGCACCGCAGACCCCGGAAAGACCGCTTTGAACATGCCATTTATCAACCACGTCGACCAATGGCAGGTGCATCACCGCACGCGGCCCTTTTCACATTTCCTCATGCACGGGCTGTTGCCCGACGAAGGGCTGTCGCTGCTGAAGCAGGCCTATCCGACCTCGGGATTCACGCAGGCAGAGCGACTCACAGGCAGCGACAAGACCTATCAGATGGATGTCCTCAAGGTCGTCGACAAGGGGCATACGGTCGACCTGCCGAAATGGATAGATCCCGTCTGGCAGGGCTTGGTCGCGGACTTGACGGGCGAGCGCTATCTCGACGCCTTGTCCGAAGCGTGTGGCCTGCCGTTGAACACCAGCAAGGTCGACGTCACCTTCTTTCGATTCAGGGACGGCGGGGGCATATCGTCGCACCTCGACCACCCGGGAAAGCTGGCCACCCAGATCTTCTATTTCAACGAAGCGTGGCTCGACTCGTGGGGGGGAGGGCTGGTCATTCTCAACAGCCAGGACGCCCAGGAAAGGGCCGATGTCCTCTATCCGCGGCTGGACCGGTCGGTCCTGCTGGTGCGAGGCGAACGATCGTGGCATTGCGTCGAGCCGACGTCGTCCGCCGCCTCGACGCCGCGGATGACGCTTCAACTGGAATTCTGGAAATAGCCATGCGAGTCCTGGTGACTGGAGGCGCGGGATACGTGGGCACGGTGCTGTCGACGCGCCTGGCGACGTCCGGGCACGACGTCGTGGTGTTCGATCGCTTCATCTTTGGCAACGAGCTGCCGCGCCTCCCGAACTTGATCTCCGTCGCCGGCGACGTCCGCGACAGGCCGCTTCTTCGCGCGGCGATGGCTGGCGCGGATGCCGTCGTGCACCTGGCCTTCCTGTCCAACGACCCTCAGTACTGCCTGCCCGAGGCCATCGCGCGGGACGTGAACGTGGACGGAACGCGCACGGTACGCGACCTGGCCATCAAGGCAGGAGTCGCGCGTCTGATCTTCATGTCGTCCTGCAGTGTGTATGGCAAGGGCCGGCTGCGGGACGCTCGACATTGCCTGATACCCGAGCCACTGACCGCCTATGCGTCGCACAAGCTCGATTGCGAGCAGATCCTGCTGGGGCAGACGGGGGGACCTCATACCTTGTGCATTCGCGCCGCGACGGTGTGCGGTGTCAGTCCCCGCCAGCGCTTCGACCTGCTTCTCAATCGCATGGCCGCCATGGCCGTCATGCGCGGGCGCATCGAGGTCACCGGCGGCGCACGCATCAGGCCCTACCTGCCATTGAACGATCTCTGCAAATTGATCGAACGATGGCTGGGGCAGTCCAGCCCTGACCGAGGGTGGATCAATGCGGCACGAGGAGGCGCGGACACCGTGTCGGAGACCGCCCGAAAGATCGCCGAGTGGACGGGTGCCCAAGTGGTGGAGCGCGACGTCACCGATGCCGCGGACGGTCGGTCTTATCTCGTTCCGGAGGACGATCTGCACAGGATGCTGGGTTCTGGCTGCGGCGACACGCTGCGCGACGCAGTCCACAGCCTCGTCGAAGGTCTTCGGCGCGGAGACTATGTCGATCCTCTGGATGCGCCGGACTACAACAACCTCAAGCTACAGCAGCGCTATTTCGATGCCGATGCATAATGGTCGCGACGCGGCGAGATTGCTTCGCGCCCGGCGTGTACTGGTGCTCGGATCCCCGGGTTCGGGCAAGAGCGCACTGTCTCGCAAGCTGTCGTCGGCACTGGGGCTTCCGTTGTGGTCAATGGACGACTTGTACTGGGAGGCGGCCTGGCGGCGTCCATGCGAAATGGAGTTCCTGGACAGGCTCGCGGCGGTGGTGCAGCAGGAGCGCTGGATCATCGACGGCAACTTCGACAAGTACCTGGATGAGCGGCTGAAGCGCTGCGACATTGCGATCTTGCTGGATGTCCCGCCCTGGCGCTGCCTGTGGCGTTTCACCTTGCGAGCCATTCGCCGCCGACTGGGCGACAAGACGTCCCTTCCGAGGCGGGTGGCAGCGTCGAAGGCAAGGCCCGAGACCTTGGATACGGCGATCATCGGAAAGATCTTGCGATACCGCAATGCCACGCTCCCCGCCATGACGGCTCGCATCGGAGCCACCGACATTCCGCTACTGCGCATGTCGGTGCGTGACTCGGCCGTGCTGATCCCGCACATCGAATCACTCATTGAACAAGGACGGTAGGAAATCCGGCTGTCCACCTTGCGAATGGAATACCGTCTCAAATCTGTTCCGGAAGACTTCATCGTCCAGGAGAACCTGGCGCTGCCACTGGCCGAGTCCGGAGAACACGCCTATGTCGAGGTCCGCAAGCGCGGCGTCGGGACCATTGCGGCTGCGCGGTACCTCGCGGAGCTTCTTGCCATCAAGCCCGCGCTTGTCGTGCACGCCGGCCTGAAGGACGAAGAGGCGGTCACCACCCAGTGGTTCTCTGTCCCTTCGGAAGCCGCGCTGCGCGCGAAGACGACATTCACGCCAGGTTTCAGGCACGGCGTTCCGGGTGGGACCGTGGAGTTCGTGCTGCGCGGCTTCGGCGAAGCCCCCTTGTCGACCGGCCTGCTGCCCGGCAACACGTTTCGCATCGTTGCGCGCGACGTGTCACTGGCGTCGGATCGCGTGTCGGCTGGCGATCGCCTCGATTTCGCCTTTCTCAACCTCTACGGCCCGCAACGGTTCGGACCGCCTGGTGGCTTGAGCAATGCGCCGGAAATCGGCCGCGCGATCGTCGAAGGCAGGTGGGGCGAGGCGCTGCAGGCCTACGCGGCACAGCATCCGGACAACCGGACGCGCCTGGAAGGGCTCACCGGGACGCCGCAAGGCATCCTCCGGCAGGCGGCGGGCGAGAAGCTGCTCACGCTCTTCATCTCTGCCCTGGAGGCGTCGCGCTGGAACGCGGAACTCGAGGAAAAGTACCAACGGCTTCTCGCAGACGCGGGACGGACGGCTGCCGGCCGGAGTTCCGCCGTGCGCCAGATGTACGCGACCTGTCCGACCTTGCCCTATGTCCGGCACTACAACGGCGGAACCGAAGCCGGTCGAGCGACCATGGTGCAGACCTGCCTGTGCATCCATCGGATCTGGCGCGAGGGCCCGGCCTGCAGCATCGATCTTCAGTTCAGTCTCCCGTCAGGTGCCTACGCGACGGTGTGCCTGGATCAGTGGTTTACGGAGCTGGGCGCCTCGGGCCAGGAGGGCGCACCATGAGGCTGATGGTTTGCTACGGCCCAGTGCGCGTTGGCATGGAGCTCGAATCCGATGCGCAGCGTGACTGGCTCGTTGGTGTCCTGTCACCCACATTCGAGATATCGGCAGAGCCAGTGCCCGCTCCGTGCGATACGACGCTTCGGGTCCAGATGCGGGGCGCCCGCAACCTGGATGCCCTGGATCGTGCGGCAATTCACCGATCGCCCTGCCTGCGCTTCGATCCGAGCGAACCCCTCCTGCATCTGGCCAGCTTCAGCGAGGCGTCGAAGCTCGTGTATGCCACCGATGGCGGCGATCGGCTACTGTATCGGCTCGAGGCCGTTCCGGCAGATGGCGTGGCTTGCCTGGAACTTTTCGACGACGGACCTGCGGGATGGCGCCTTCTTGCACGAATGGTGAAGTCGATCATCGGCATTCATGCCCAGCGCAAAAGCATGCTCTTCGTCCATGCAGCGGCCATGCAATTGCGCGGACGCGGGCACTTGTTGCTTGGCCCCAAGGGTAGCGGCAAATCATCGCTGTGTCACCTTGCGGGCATGACGGCCGGTGCGGCGATCGTTTCGGATGACATGGTGACGATCGAGAGCACGCCGGGCGGGCTCGTCGCGAGAGGGTGGCCGAACCGGATCGCCGTGGGTGAGTCGCTGCTGCAGGCCTTGTACGGGCCTGATCTTTCGGCCATGGTGCAAGGCCTGCGTCGGCCGACCATCCCCGCGCGATCGGAGAACGCCGTGCTCGGCGATTGGCATCCCGATCGACGAGTCCGGCACTATTACGATCAGGACGAGTTCGTCGAGCGGTTCGGGGTCTGCCTCCTGCCCAGCATGACGGTGGACTCGCTGGTGCTGCCGCACTGCAGCCCGCTCAGAACGAGCGTCGAGATCGAGCGGTTCGAGGGTGATTCGGCCGACGCCGTTTGCGACAACCTCGCCGAGCCGAGACAAACCAAGTACATGACCGACTACCTCGGGCTGTACGGCGGCGATCCCATCCGGTGGTCCAGCCGCGGGACATGCGGTGAGTTTGCGGGCCTGGGGTGCGTGACGCTGCACTACGGCCCATCGATCAACCGCGGGTTCCCGGACCATTGGCTGGGCGTCGAGCACCTGTTGGCGGAGAAGGTCTGATGCCCGGCTCAGCAGATTCGCCGCGCACCCTCTTGGTCGCCAATGGTTGCTCGATGACCTATGGCAGCGAGTTGCATGACGATGCGCAGGGGCATTGCATCGACGACCATCGGCGCGCGACCGAGGCCTGGCCCGGGCAATTGGGCCAGCTACTGTGCTGTGACGAGGTGGTGAATCTCGGCGTTCCCTCCGCTTCCAACGAACGCATCGCTCGCACGACCATCGACTGGCTGGCCAGGCATCTGGGCCAGTCCACTGATGGCGCGAGGCTTCTCGTCGTGATCGGGTGGTCCAGCGGCGATCGCCGAGAGTTCCACGTCGACGGCGAATGGCGGCAGGTGATCCCGCGCCACACGCAAAGACATGCCGACACCGAGCGATTGACTGCCGTCTATCGGCAGGTGGCCAACAGCCAGACGGACAATGCCCTCCGGTATCTGAATCATGTGCTGTTGATGCAGGCTTTCCTGGCACACCACGGCGTCGAATACCTATTCTTCGACGCGATCGAGGGCGTCCGCGGCCTGTCCATCGAGTCAGGTGCGGACGTGCAGCACCTGTGGGACATGGTCGAGGCGCGACGCTATCTGGGATTCGACGAGATCGACGGATCGATGGCCAACGTGCTGTCCGAGCGTGCGCCGCGATGGAACGGCAGACACCCTGCCGCCGACGGGCATACGATCTGGGGCAGAAGCTTGTTCGATTTCCTGGTCCAGGGGGGTATGGCGCCCCGGACACCCCACCGGCGAGCTACAGGCGACCAGGCACCCGCGCCTGAAAAGGCCGGGAAGTTCGGATTCGGACGCAAGCGCCGGTTCAACTTCATCTATCCCTGAACCGCCGGTTCGACGACCTGGAACTTTGACTGGCATGACAACAACGTTTGGCGTGGCGTTTGGCGGGCACGATGCATCTCTCGCGGCCGTCGTGGACGATCAAATCGTCTTTGCGTCCGATGCGGAGCGATACTCGCGACTCAAATGCGATGGAAACATCAACGCCGAACTGGTGAATGCTGCCGTATCGCGGGCTGGTGAGCCGGATGTGGTGGTCTATTACGAACGACCGTGGCGAAGCAATTTGCGCCGTCGCTTGAGCGGACAGGCGCCGGGACTCTCCAACGCCGAAGTCATCAAGACCATCCGGTCGCACCCGACGCTCCGACGGGCCCGCATCCTGTTCTCTGCCCACCACGAGAGTCATGCGGCGGCAGGCTTTTTCACCTCTGGTTTCGACGATGCGACGATCATCGTCGCCGACGGCATCGGCGAGTGGGACACGCTGTCCATCTGGGAGGCGCATGGCGGCACGTTGAAGCGCCGCCACGTTTCTAGGTATCCGCACAGCCTCGGCTTGTTCTATGGGGCCTTCACCGATCGTCTTGGACTTCGCCCCAACCAGGAGGAGTTCATCATGATGGCGTTGGCGGCGTATGGCCGCCCGACAGCGGTCGACGCGATTAAGAAGGAGTTTGTCACCGAGTGTGCGCCTCCGGGGTTCCGCCTGAAGCGCAACATGCATCGAGGGATTCGAGACTGGGAACCTGGGTCTGTCGCACCACAGGACATCGCCGCCAGCGTCCAATGTTTGATGGAGCTTCAGTTGCTGTCGGTGGTTGAATGGGCAGCACGCAAATGTCGGAGCCGAAACCTAGTTTATGCCGGTGGCGTGGCACTGAATTGTGTGGCCAACACCCGCATTGCCAATTCGGGCTGCTTCGACCGCATTTGGATCATGCCCAGCCCCGGAGACGGTGGTGCCGGTCTGGGTGCTGCGCTTCAGCATCTAAAGCGTCAGGTGGCCTGGTCCGGCCCGTTCCTCGGGTGCGATATTGCGCGATCGTTCGATGCCGAGGGCGCCGCCGCTGCCTTGGCGGCGGGAAGAATCGTCGGTGTGGCCAACGGGCAAGCCGAGTTCGGCCCTCGTGCGCTAGGGAATCGATCCCTCCATGCGGATCCGAGGCCGAGCGACATGAAGGACCGTGTCAACGACGTGAAACGCCGGGAGCCGTTCCGACCGTTCGCTCCAATGATCTGCGAGGACGATCTGGCGGTCTACTTCGAGACGCCGTCCGGACAATCAATGAGCTACATGCAGTATGCTGTCCGTTGCCTCAAGCCGGCAGAGTTACCTGCGGTTTGCCACGTCGATGGCTCCAGCCGCGTACAGGTCGTGACTTCCTCAGAGCAACCGAAGGCGTACGAACTGCTTCAACGTTTCAAGAAGCTGACTGGCTGCCCGGTGCTTCTGAATACGAGCCTCAATGTCAAGGGCGAGCCTATCGTCAACGACTGGAACGATGCAGTCCGTTTCCAAGAGGCCAATGAGATTGAAGTGTTCTGACATCGTGGCTCATCAAGTTTGAACAGTCTTGGCAATGTGTCCGTTGCGGTGGCCACCGCTACTTGGCTGAGGTCCAGTTCCGCGTCAACCGGCGCTACGACATGCAGGCCATGCTGGCAGCTTGTTGCGGGCGGTGGTCGCAGCACCGAAGCAGCCCAAGCGCTGGATCAGGGTCGCTGAGGTTCATCGCCAATCAGGTATCGTCTTGATAATTCACAGCCAGCCGGATGGGTGACGGCACAATCGCCTAGTGTCTCCCTTGCATTGTCGGGCCTCCATGCGACCTCTGCGCCTCACCGTGATCTCTCTGGCGGCGTTCCTGGCAGCCTGCGCGCCGATGACGGCCAGTGCGCCGGCAGCCAGTGCGAAGGGCCTGGAGCAGATCGAGCACATCGTCGTCATCTATGCCGAGAACCGCAGCTTCGATCATCTCTACGGCTTGTTTCCTGGCGCCGATGGTATTGCCCAGGCAACGGCAGGGCAGAAAACGCAGCTTGATCACGACGGCAATCCGTTGGCCACGCTGCCGCCCGTCTACCAGCGCGGCAAGGTCAATGCCGAGTTCCCCACCGGCCTGCCCAACGGACCGTTCCGCATCGACCAGGCGCCGTTCTCGCGCCACCCTGACGAGATCCTGCCCAGCCCTATCCACAACTTCTGGCAGAATCAAGAGCAGATCAATGGCGGCGCGAACAACAAATTCGTCGCGATGACGACGGTGGGCGCATGGGCCATGGGTCACTGGGACGGCTCCAAGCTGAAACTTTGGAAGTGGGCTCAGGAGTACACGCTTGCCGATCACTTCTTCATGGGCGCGTTCGGAGGCTCATTCCTCAACCACCAATGGCTGATCTGCGCCTGTACGCCGACCTTCCCCAACGCGCCAGACTCACTGAAACCACAACTCGACGCGGATGGCAAGCTGAAGAAGAGGCCGACATCGCCGGCCAGTGTGATGGCCGGACCGGTGCAGGTCTTCGACGGGGCGGTGACGCCTGATGGCTACGCAGTGAATTCGGTGCAGCCGCCATATCAACCGAGCGGCGTTCCGCCCGCCGCAGGCGGCAGCTTGGACCTAACCGACCAGTCTAAGCACCCTCTCCCGCCGCAGACTGCGAAGACCGTCGGCGACACCTTGTCGGCCAAGGGTGTCTCGTGGGCTTGGTATGCAGGGGGCTGGAATGCGGCGCTGGCCGATGGCCGGCGGCCGGCCGGAGAGCGTCGTGGCGTGATCTACAACGGCGACACGCCCGAGGCGCTGGCCTTTCAGCCGCATCACCAGGCGTTCAACTACTTCGCGCGATTCGCACCGGGCACCGTCGACCGCGAGCGACATCTGAAGGACTACGACGACTTCGTGGCCGCGATCGATGCAGGCAAGCTGCCGGCGGTCAGCTTCTACAAGCCGGTCGGTCGACTAACCCAACACCCGAGCTACACTGATCTCGCGCAGGGGGATGCCCACGTCGACGAAGTACTGCAGCGCCTCAAGCGCAGCCCGTTGTGGCCGAAGATGGCCGTGATCGTCACCTACGACGAGAATGGCGGCTACTGGGATCACCTGCCACCACCCAAAGGCGACCGCTGGGGCCCCGGCTCGCGCATTCCGGCGATCGTGATCTCGCCGTTCGCGAAAAAAGGCTACGTCGACAAGACACCTTATGACACCACATCGGTGATCAAATTTATCACGCGCCGCTACGACCTCGAAGCGTTGCCCGGCGTGCGGGCTGAGGTCGGGGATCTGACCGATGCCTTCGTCTTCTGATCACGCACGCCAGCCGCCCGGTCTGTTTGCCCAGCTGGGGTGATCGTACTTTTCGTGCAGATTGACACGGCGTCAGCGACTTGCGGCAGAGGGCCTGGCCGGCGGCGCGGTCGCTCGTCGGTGGCCGGATCACCTGCTTTCGCATGTCCCTTGCTTGTCGGCCGCCCGAGTGGCGACAGGAAGCAACGAGCGTCGATGGAAATCCTAAGCCTAGCGGCTTCTGCAACAATGAATATATGTTGCTCTTTCAGCCGCTGCGGAGGAAGCCCGGCAACGCGGCGCAGCAGGTTTGCGGAGATCGGCACCTCAAGCGTCTTGTACTCCTTCAAGGCCCATGTGAGCTTGCGTTTGTAGAACGAGTCCTCTGACTCTGCGTGTTCCAGGGCTGCGGCCAGCGTGAGCGGCAGGTGTTGCTTCCGGCGCGGATCTTGGGCGACCGTCGCCTCAGATCGTTTCAGGAGTAGTGCCACAGTCAGCCGCACAGGGCGCGTCGGCTTGGCAAGCTCCAATCTCGACACAGCGCGAATTTCCTTGGCGAAGACCTGATCAAGTTTGCGCCACGGCTTGAGTGGCTGTCGCTTCGATCGTGGAACGATCTTTCGCTTGGGGAAATTCTCTGTCAGCCACTCGCCGTCGAACCTGCGCAGCCAATCAGTGGCGGATACGCAGGCGTCGCAAACGGCCATCTTCCCGGCGTTCGGATGGCCTTCGAGATACGTTGTCACCGTCTCGCGATGCTTGGATCGTTGAGCTTCAATCGTGGCACTCCGATGCAGCGGAGCGAGTTCCAGGTCGTCCAGCTCAATAAGTTGGATCGACCATTCCGAGACACCCAGGCTTGATTGGATCTTGTTTTTTGCCTCCCCAGCCCGCAGGGCCGCGCGCACGGCTTCAACCGTCGCCTCGCCAAGGCGGCGGGTCGTTGCTACGGGCAGCGGAAGACGAATGCCCAGGCGACGCATGTCAACCGCGAGCATGGCGGGGCTGACCCGTAGAAGGCTGGACGCGACGGTGACCTTTCCGCTGGCCGATGCCAATGCCTGCTGGATCGACTCGCGGCTGAGAAGGGCGCGACCCAGCGGCTTCTCGCCGCCATACCCTTGCGGTTCTGCCTCGCCCATTGAGTCAAGGACGACCGGCGTGTCCGCCAAGTCGGCGACATCCGATGCGACCAGCGCCGTCAGCAACAGAGTGCGAAGCACATCTGGCAGTCGATCACCCGCGAGCGCGGGCTCACCTAGAAGCCGACCGGGCCATCGTTGGTTCGGCCTGCGACCCGGCGAGGCCAGGACCCCGACTTCGGTGAGAAGGGTGCGACCGAAGCGCGACTCCAACGCTTGCAAGATGGCCGAACTGTCGACCCCGCTGCGGGCCCAGAGTCCGCGGGTCTTCAGAGACTGTCGAATGAGCGGTAGCAAAGGCGCTGCCGGCAATTGGGGAACCGACAGGATGAGCTTCACTTGCTTGGACAACCACAGCCAGCCCTCGTCAGCGACGGAATCGTGCCCCAACTCAATCACAGGCGGACAATTCGGCGATTCGCAATCGCAGGTTCCCGCCGTTCGCCACATTCGCGCGGCCTTGCGATCGCCGAAGCAGTTTGAGCAACTGAGTCGAAGCGGCGTGCCATGGCTTGCACATAGCTTGACGAACTCAGGTTGATGTTCACGGTAGCTGACCGCATTGCCGCGCGTAGCGACATCTGCTTCAACGCATTGGGGGCAAAACCTGATCCTGCGCGCAAGGTTCTTGGCCGCCGAAACCGTGATTCCAAGGGTCGCTGCAGGGTTGGGGCAGAGGCCTCCGAGCAGTGACTGCATGGCACTCGCCGCACGCAGCGGATGAGCAAAATGCAAATACAGAGGCACGAGCGTATGACGGGCGAGTACTAGCTGCGGGGCATCGCACCAGGGGTGCCCCAGCGGCATGGCATCGACGAGCGCCTGAAGGTCAAGTGGCATCAAGGCGGTCGATGCTGTTCGTCTCAGGCCAAGGAAGTCCAGCTTGCGCTCCGTCGGGCCCGCGGTCCTGCCCAAGAAGCGCGCCACTGCCGAGGACACGGTCTCTCCGTCGTAGGGAACAGAAAAGGCTGGAAGTCTCATCGTCCGTCAAGCAGCGAAATCAAGTCCTTCACCGAATCCGTGAGGACCAGCTTTCGGATTTGCTCCTCGGACAGCAAGGGCTTGGCAGGCCCCGTTTCACTTGCCTCGGCGCCGGCGCGCTTGGATCGACGTGGCTTGAGCTTTCCGGTTGCCGCAAGTGCTGCAGCAGCGGGATCGTCGATCACCGCCTCCGGACCCGAGGCTGAATCTTCTGCGGCCCCGTCCACGCTCGCGCGCTCCGTCGAAGGCCAGAAGTTCTTGTACATGTCGTCGAACTTATCCATCAAGATTGGGTCCCCGGACTGGAGCACACGTACCGCCGGATGGAGGGGCTTCATGCGCTCGGCAAAGACCGCCCGAATGAGATCCTCGGTGACGCGTTCAGAGCCGTCTTCGATTGCTGCGACCTGCGCAGTTGCAAGGGTGGTCAGCATGATGCCGGTGATGCCTTGGCTCACTTCATAGAGCGCCGCACTGATCCCTTCGGAATACTCGACCGGTTTGCGGACCCATTGGAACTCCCAGGCTGCTGCGCACAGCGATTGCCAGTGCTCGTCGGCGGCAGACAGCGGCCGTTCAAGGTCAAAGTACCCCCCTTCGACCAGCCGACGAGCCGAACTGAGCTCCGACTTCAGGAGCCGCAACGCCTTGTAGGTGCCGACCACCACAATGGGCAGGCCGAGTTCATCGCGCAGGTTGACCAGCAGCGCAATGATCTTCTTCGCTCCGACACCCATGAGCGAGAGGTTCTGGAACTCGTCCAGCACAAGAACACCGACGTGGTGGGACGTGACGATCCTTCTGATCTCGGCCAGATAGGTGTTCCGGCCGCTGCCCTGGAGCTTGGAGAAGATGCCCGAATACAGCTTAAGACCCAGGACGGAGTCGGTGTAGTCACCGAAGGTGGAGCACAGCGTCCCAACCGTGCAATGCTCGGGCACGTTTCGGCGCAGCCATACGATCTGCGTCTCCGGAAACGGTACGCCGCGAAAGCTCGTGTGTTGCCAAACCTGCCCGCCGAGGTAGGCGAGGATTCGGTTCATCAACGTGCTCTTGCCCATCCCAGAGTGACCGGCAACCATGGTGATGACCGGACTGAACGGCAGATCGACCTGGCATCCCTGCAAGATTCGCTGGCCCAAGGGAGTCATTGGATCGCGCGGGATGTATCCGTCCAGAATGCTGGTACAGATGCTACTGAGTGCTCGTCGATGCACTGGCATTACCGGGACGTAGAACCGACGCAGACGGTTGATCCTGAGTCGCCGGATGGAACTCGGTAGCTCTCGGTCCTGGACATCGAATTGCGGCCGCGTTGCCAACGCCATGAAGGCATCGTCGTCAGTCTCAGGCGCAAGCGGAAGATGAGCCGATAGAGGATTGCCATCGACCTCGTCCGCCCCAACGACCTTGTATTCGGGAACACCTTTACTTACTGACAGCATTGACCTTGCTCCAGAGAGACTTGAACTTGGCGGTGGCGGTGGCGGTGGCGGTGGATTCATTCGGCGTGCTCGGCTCGGCACCACCATCGCTACTCAACGTTGGTGTTGCCGCCTGCGCTCCGCTCGGCGGCGAAGCCGGGGCCGGAGGCTGAGCAGGCAGCGCCCCATTCAGTCCTGCGCTACGAAACTTGGCCTTCTCCGCCGACCTGTTTTCGCGGATTTGCCGCTTTGAGCCCTTCGGCTGAACAGGCAGGAGATTCTTTTCCGCCACTGCCTCCTTGATCGCTTGCTTCACCACTGGCGTTCGTTGACGCTGTTGGCCATGGTGATTGAGCCCGGCTTGCTCGGCATACTTCCTTTGCAACGCACGGTACTCCTTGGCCTCGGGAAACGAAGCTCGGATGCGAAGAATCTCGGGATCAACGTTTGATGCAGCCGGCCAGGAGTTTCTCTTCCTGTCAAAGAAGAAAAGCTCGCCTGCAAAGAGTGGGTTGTAGGAGACCGCAATCTCATAGGAGCCGTTCAGTGCCGCTGTGAGATAGCCGTTGGCGCGAAGCCAGTCGCAGTTGAATACCTCGCCATTGAACTTGATTCCACCCGGAGTGACAGTTCCCCGATCCTTGGTCAGCAGGTGTTCGTAGACGAAGTTGGCTCCCATGGTCCGCGTAAATCCGGGCCTGGCCTCCAACGCCCATTCGTAGAAACCGACGCGACTCGCAACTCGGCTGGTCTCCTGAAGCGCATCAGGCGGCAGTCGAGACGCCTTCACCGCCCTGCGGTTCAGATCCATGATTATCTCGACCAGGATGCGCTCGAACTCCAGCAGGTCCAGCGCGGCATGCCTCTTGCCGTCAGACTCACGCCGCTTGCGGTACTTGCTGAACAGACCCGGCAAGTTGAATCGACTTTTATGCGAGTGCTTGGTCTCGGAGTTTTTCCCCTCGACGGACCCTTTCGCGATGGGTGTCATTGACGGGGTGACTTCCACGCGTACACCTGAGGCAGGAAACTCTTGGCCCATGTTGGAGACCAGTTCCGCTCTGTCGGCTCGAAGCATGTTTGGGAGTTCCCGGCATGGCCAGTCCGCGGACACAAACGGCAGCCCCAAACGCTCGAAGATGGCCCCCTTGTCGGAGAAGGTGTTGTACAGCGCGAGAGCCGCCACCGCCCAACTCGGATTCTCCAGCGTCAATGCATACCCCGTAATGACATCCGAGTAGATGTCAACGATAAGGTAAACGCTCGGACGCCCGACGAGCGCCGACTTGGTGACGCGGGAAACCAGTTGGATCTGAAAATGAGTCGCGTCAATTTCGAAGAAACCAGGTCCCGGCACATTGTCGGTCGCACTGCCGCGTTCGCCCCTGGGAAGGCCGTCGAGGTCCTTGCTTTCCTTTGCTTGCAGTCGTCGGCATCGGTATCGGAATTGGTGCCAGGTTGGTAATCTGTACTTTTCGATCAAGGCTGGCGTAAGCAGAACTTCATCGTCTTCATCCTTCGTGATGGCACCAGCGGGTACTTCGTACAACTTGATCAGCATCTCGTAGTAGGCGCTCTTCCATGGCATCCCCTGCGATTTGATGTAGCTCGTGTAGGCCTTTGCGACGTTGTCGGCAACTTCATGGGCCGGCGCTTCGGAAGCGAGTTCCGGTTTGGTGGATGCGACGCCTCGCTTCTTGCCCGCGACCTGGATGCCGCGCAGCTGCCTTGGTTCGGCGTCCATGAACTTCTTCACGACGACTGCCGGATTTCGCCCAGCCTGGAGCCATTCCAGAATCCAACGCTTCACGTTGCGCTGACTGAGTTTGAGGTTCCGAGCAACGGAGGCAATTTCCCCAGAGAGTGTCGTGCGGCGGTGCAAGAGGCTGGGGTTCTGGCTGACGGTCGTTGTTGCCGCGATGACGTCCTTGAGCCGCTCGGTCGCGACGGGAGGAAGGCCTGTGGGTGCCGAGGGTAGGTGGATGTAAGGGTCGAGCACCTTTTCAGCTTCCCCGCCGTCCAGGATGTCGATCCAGCGGTCGTAGCCGATGGAATACGGCACCGTCTGTCGCGCGGGGTTGACATCGATGACGATGACCTCGTTGAGACTCAAACTGTCGACAACTCGAACGAGCCCCTTGATCTCTGGGATCGGCTTGAGCGGCGCGAACACGTCGTGGATCTGGTACGAGCTTTGTTTCGCTGGCATTGCGGCTCTCCTCACTCAATGAGCGTGACGTATGACTTGTGTTCGATGGGGGCGTGATCGATATTGAGCCGAGTCTTGCGCTGCCACACGGCGGCACCCAAAATGCCGTGCCCCACGTTGGAGTCAACGTTGAATTCAGTGCATGCAGCGCGGAGGATGTCGATGTAGGGTCGCTTCGGCGCCCACTCCTGTTCGAACCGACGAGAGAACGTCTCGGGATCGACGCCGGAGCGCAGGGCGTCCTGGTTCCGAATGGAGTTCTCGAAGAAGCGAAGGTTGCTGGTACGGATGCCGGGAATGTTCTTGTCGGTGGCGAGGACCCACGTGATGCCGCGTCGATTCCAGTACATGCGTTCCAGCAGCAGCTTCTCGAGCGTCCTGGGCGTCAGATCCTTCTCCAGCTTCACGCTGACTGCAACGAGCCTGACGCCATCGGGCTCCTTGAGGGAAAGGAGAAGGTCGGTGGTAACGACGCTCGGAGTGTCGGTGGAAGGAATGACCGGGTGCTTGATCCCGAGCTTTGCGGCGGTCTCCTGCGTTTCTTCCCAGGGCAGAAGCGCGTACTGCTCCCTGATATCAACGATGGACCGGCAGTACTCCGCAAGCAGGTGAACAGAAAACTCCACCCACGACAGGTAGTGGTGCGTTCGGCCGGTGACGCGGCTTTGCACCATGCTGGAGGTTCCCTCGGACGGGACATCCCGGACGTACATGAAGGGCTTGAAGCCCGACCCCTCGCCCTGCCCGTAACCTGCTCTGATCCAGCGGAGCACTGTCTGGACGGTCGGGTTACGCTTCTTCGTGCCTGCCATGGCGTCAGGTTCTCCGTGCTTGGGGCGGCGACGTAGACGGGCGCGTCGGCTGAAACCGTTGGCGGCGCATGAAGCCTTCCGCCTGGTCGTCCGCCGCACGGTTCCAGTGGTGGGGGCCGCGTGGAAGTGGAGCGAGCACGTCAAGCAGTCGCTGAACCCCAGCCGCAGTGCTCGGTGGGGTAAGCTTCGTTTCGTAGAGACGCTGGTGGTGGCAGGTTGCACTCATGCGTCAGCAACTAGAACACAGTCGGGCAAACTGGACAAGAAAAATTGCCCCCTAGAGGCAAAACTGGACAGAAAAATTGCCCCTTGGACAAATTTAATTGCCTCTAAACACGCGCGGGAGCAGCCCATGGCCTCGGTCAACAAAGTCATCATCGTCGGCAACCTCGGCAAGGATCCCGAGGTGCGCTACATGCCCAGCGGCTCGGCCATCTGCAACATCACCGTCGCGACCAGCCGGCAGTGGAAGGACAAAACCAGCGGCGAGCGCCAGGAAGAGACCGAGTGGCATCGCATCGCGCTCTTCGACCGCCTGGCCGAGATTGCTGGTGAATACCTGAAAAAAGGCAAGTCGGTGTACATCGAAGGCCGGCTGAAGACCCGCAAATACACGGACAAGGACGGCGTCGAGAAGTACACCACCGAAATCGTTGCTGCCGAGATGCAGCTGCTCGGCAGCCGTGACAGCGGCGGCGACGACATGAGCGGCGGTGGTGGCGAGCGCCCGATGCGCAGCGCACCGGCACCG
>JBASTF010000300.1:0-4176 GCA_049274755.1 Rubrivivax sp.
CAGCCACACCCCCGCGGCCACCAGGGCCGCCACCGCGGCGAGCGCAATGCCGACGGCCGCCCAGGGCGAACCGCCGCCGGTGCCCGAAGCCACGTCGGGCGACAGGAAGGCCACCAGCGCCAGCAGCGGCACGATCAGCAGGTCTTCGAAGAGCAGGATGGCCACGATCTTCTGCCCCCTGGGTGCCGCGATGTCGCCGCGCTCGCCCAGCAGCTGCATCACGATGGCGGTGGAGGTGAGCACGAAGCCCATCGCACTGACGAGGGACACCGTCCAGCCGAAGCCGAAGCCAACGCCCACCAGGCTCAGCAGAGCGCCGCAGAGCACCACCTGCAGGCTGCCCAGGCCGAAGATCTCGCGACGCAGGTTCCACAGATGCGAGGGGCGCATCTCGAGGCCGATGACGAACAGGAACATCACCACGCCGAGTTCGGCCGTGTGCAGGATGGTCTGCGGGTCGGTGAACCAGCGCAGGCCGAACGGGCCGATCACGAGCCCCGCAGCCAGATAACCCAGCACCGAGCCCAACCCCAGGCGCTTGAACAGGGGCACCGCCACCACGGCCGCGCCCAACAGCATCACCACCGGCAGCAGGCTGCCAGCTGAATTTTCAGCAGCCATCGGCCACCCTTCTCAGCCGCGCGACAGTTGCCACGCAACGATCGCCGCCCCGATGGCCGGCACCGCGAACACCAGCACGAGGATCGGCGCCTCCTGGCGCACCGTGTAGCCGGCGTGGTGTACACCGACCCACATGTTCGCTGCGGCCAGGGCCAGCCAGACAGGCACGAAGGCCTTGGCAGCCAACGCGATGCCTGCCGCGCTGGCGCCCCACAGCCAGCCGAACGATGCAAACACGCACAGCAGCAAGATGCCGGTGCCGATAACCATCGCGACGTGCATGGGAACTCCTGGTACTGTTTGGCTGTTGCGGTGGCGGGTCGGTGCCCCGCCGCGTTGCCTACTTGGTGGTGTAGCCGCCGTTGATCAGAATGGTCTGCCCGGTGACCCACCAGCCGTCGCTGACCAGATGGCGGATGAAGGGCACGACATCCTCGATGTCGGTCAGCCCGGTGGGCGAGAACGCGGACAGCGCCGCGGCGGTCTTATGGTAGGCCACGGCGTCGGCACCTTCGGCGGGGTAGAAGAACGGCGTGTCCATCGGGCCGGGGCCGACGGCCGTGACCGAGATGCCCCGCGCCCCGAACTCCTTCGCCGCAGCCCGGGTGAAGTGCTCCACCGGTGCCTTGGTGCCGGCATAGGACGCGTAGAACGGCGTGAAGGCGCCCAGCAGCGAGGTGACGATGGTCAGCACCTTGCCGTTGTCGTTCACGTTCTTGCCGGCCTCCTTCAGGAAGAAGAACGCGGTCTTGGCGTTGACGGCGCTCATCGCGTCGTACTCGGCTTCGCTGATCTCGGTGATCGGCTTCTTCAGCACCTTGCCGACCGTGTTGATCGCGATGTCGGGCCGGCCCACGGCGGCCACGGTGTCGGCAAAGAGCTTCTCCATCGCAGCGGCCGAGGTCAGGTCGCCCTGCAGCGCGATGGCCCGGGCACCGGCCTTTTCGACCGCCGCGACCGTGGCGTCGGCGTCGGCCTTGCTGGCGGCGCTGTTGTAGTGCACGGCCACGGCCTTGGCGCCCTGCCGGGCCAGATCGCGTGCGATCAGCCCGCCCAGGTTCTTCGCGCCGCCCGCGATCAGGGCCACCTTGCCCCGGATGCTGTGTTTGTCCGACATGCCCGTTCTCCTTCAAGTCGTGTGGGTCGCAGGCAGTCTATTAAGTGGTTGATTCTGGATAAAGATGGAATCGATAGTTAGTATGTACAGAAGATCCAATCAATCACCGCATGGATCGCATCGACCATCTCCGCATCTTCTTGCGCATCGCTGCCTGCGGCAGCTTCGCTCAGGCGGCTGACCAGCTCGACCTGCCCCGCGCCACGGCCTCGCTCGCCATGCAGCAACTCGAGCGCCGCCTCGGCACCCGGCTGCTGCATCGCACGACGCGCCGCGTCAGCCTGACGCAGGACGGCGAGGCGCTGCTGGAGCGCGCTGCCACGCTGGTGGCGGATGTGGAGGACCTGGAGCAGCAGTTCCGCCCGGCCGCAGAAGCGATCACGGGCCGGCTGCGTGTGGATGTGCCCAGCCGCATCGCGCGGCGCCTGATCGCGCCGGCGCTCCAAGGCTTTCTGGAGCGCCATCCAAAGGTGGACATCAGCCTGGGTTCGACGGACCGGGCCATCGACCTCGTGCAGGAAGGTGTGGACTGCGCACTGCGCGTGGGCCCGTTGGCGCCGAGTGGCCTGGTCGCGCATCCACTGGGATCCTTCGAACTCATCAACTGCGCCAGCCCGGCCTACCTTGCGAAGCACGGCATGCCCACCGGACCGGAGGCCATGGGCCAACACTGGGTGGTCGACTACCTGTCGCCCAACAGCGGACGTGCCGCGCCTTGGGAGTGGTTTGACAGCGGGGAGATTCGTAACACGCACCCGTCCAGCCGCGTCAGCGCGAACAACGCCGAAACCTACATCGCCTGCGCGCTCGCAGGGCTCGGACTGATCCAGATCCCTGTGTTTGACGTGCAGCAGCATCTCCTGGCAGGTGAACTGGTCGAGGTGATGCCTCACGCCCGTCCTGTGCCGATGCCAGTGAATCTGGTCTATCCACATCGGCGCCCGTCGCGGCGGCGCCAAGCCTTCGCGCACTGGCTGGAGGGCCTGCTCGGGCCGCACGTGGTGGCGCGCGCTTGACCCCGGCACTGCGCCAGATTCGCCGGTTGTTTGTCGGATTGACGACCACCTGGCCACACCCGGCCTCGCGGCCCAGGCGAAAACCGAGGCGATCTACCTCGACCAGCGTTTTTCCGACCACGCGCCGGTGACGATCGACTACGACTTCAAGATCTGACGACGGCGCGGGTCCGCGACACCGCTGCGCAGGGCCTCAGGGTGTCAGCTCGGCCAGCGCCTGCAGCAGCGCTGCCGTCTCGCCGTCGGGCAGGCCATCGAAACGCGCCGGCCTGTATTTCATCTGGAACACCGCGATGACGTTGCGTGTGGCGTTGTCGAGCCGGCCGTGGTCCGGCAGGTCGTAGCCGACACGCGCCAGTTGCTGCTGGAACCAGGCGATGTCGGGCGGCGCCAGTTCGTGCTGCGGGCGCAGCGCCGCCACACGCGCCGCATCCGGCCACAGCACCAGGCCTGCCTCGGCCAGGCGCAGCCACGGGAACATCGGCCCCGGGTCCAGCTTGCTCTGCGGCTGCACGTCGCTGTGGCCGAGCACACGGTCCGGGCGGATGGCATGGCGCTGCACGATGTCGCGCACCAGCGGCAGCAGCACATCGGTCTGCGCATCGGAGAAGGGCTGGAAGACACGCCCCTCCGGCCCCAGCCGCGGCCCGGGGTTGACGATCTCGATGCCGATCGAGCTCGCGTTGAGCTGCCGGTGGCCCTGCCAGGCGCTGTTGCCGGCATGCCAGGCGCGCCGCTCCTCGTCGACCAGGCGGTAGATGCGCGGCGGGCTCTCGTCGCTGACCAGGTAGTGCGACGACACCGCGCCCTGCGTCAGCGTGCGCAGCGAGGCGTCGAAGTCGCCCACCGTGTAGTGCAGCACCAGGAACAGCGCCCGGCTGTCCTGGCCCTGCGCACGGTGGCTGGGGTCGATGTGCACGCCGCCCGGCGTGGTGCTGGCGCAGCCAGCCAGCAGCAGGGCCAGCAGCGGCAGCGTCCATCGAAAAGGTGAATAAGTGACAAACACGGCGGTCCGCATTCACCGCCGGAAGGCGGCGTGGCTGCTTAGCCTAACGGTTCGGAAAGGAGCCTGCCGTGTCGCTGCTGCACCCGTCGAACGATGTTCCCGGCGCCTTCGCGGCGCAACACGGCGATGGCAACAGCTGGGCGCGCTGCCTGTCGCTGATGCTCGACGAGGTCGACTACGGCGTGCTGTTGCTCGACCCGGCCGGCCATGTGCGGCTGCTGAACCGCAGCGCCCGCCGCGAACTCGACGAACGCCACCCGCTGCATGTGGTGGCGGGGCAGCTGCATGCCCGTGGCCGCCAGGACATGCTGGCGCTGGCCGGTGCACTCAGCGGCGCAAGCCAACACAGCCAGCGCGAGCTGCTGTGGCTGGGCCAGGGCAGCAGCCGCGTCAGCGTGGCCGTGCTGCCGCTGGGC
>JBASTF010000301.1:0-1851 GCA_049274755.1 Rubrivivax sp.
ACGGTGGCCGGCTGGAACTGCCGCCCTGCGGCGACGCCGGTGCACGCGGCTGGCTGGAACTGACGGTGCAAACCAGCACCGGCGACACCGGCGGCACCGACAACGGCCAGGTGCTGGCGCTGGCGCCCATCGCCGCGCTGGTGCAGGCCCGCGAAGACGCCGCCTGCGCCAACGAACTGCTGGACCTGGCGCGCGCCACCGGCCGGCTCGGTGTCTGGGAACGCAATGCACGCAGCGGCGAAGGACGCTGGGACCGCCACATCTTCCGCATGCGCGGCATGGAAGGCGAAGGTGCCGCACCCAGCTTCGAGGCGTCGGTGAACACCGCTGTCGTCGCCGACCGCGAGGGCTTGGATGCCGTCTACCGCGCGTCGCTGGCCCGGGCCGGCGCGTACGCGCACCGCTACCGCGTCATCGGCTACGACGGCCGCGTGCACCAGCTGCATTCGCAGTGGCGGGTGAAAAACGGGCTGGACGGCAAGCCCGAGCATGTCATCGGCCTGCTGATGGACGACACCGAGGCCTGGGAACTCGCGCAGTCCTACGACGAAACCGTGGCGCATCTGGCGCTGGCGGTGGACCTGGCCGGCATCGCCATCTGGCGCCACGACCTGGCCAGCGGCCGCATGCACTACAACGACGAGGGCTACAAGATCCTCGCCGTGCCGCCGCGGCCCGACGGCATGCCCATCGAGGAAGTGCGCGCCCTCGTGCACCCCGACGACCTGCCCCAGGTGCTGGCCTCGGTGCAGGCCGCGCTGGCCAGCGACCAGCCGGTGGACTTCGAAGCGCGTTACCGCCGCGCCGACGGCCGCTGGCGCCGCATCCTGACACGCCGCGCCGTGCAGCGCGACGGCGAAGGCCGTGCGGTCGGCCATGTCGGCGTGGCGATGGACGTCAGCGAACGCCAGGAGGCGCTGCGCCGCGCCGGCGAACTGGGGCGGCGCTTCGAACTCGCGACACGGGCGGCCGGCATCGGCTACTGGAGCGTCGAACGCGGCGAGGAACATCCGGCCTGGAGCGACCAGCTGCGTGCCATCCACGGCCTGCCGCCCGATGCACCGGTACCGTCGATGCGCGACTGGCTGCAGGTGCACCTGCATCCGGACGACCGCGAAGACGTGCGCCGCCGCCTGCAGGACTGGCTGAAAAGCGGGCGCAGCAACATCGAGGCCGACTTCCGCATCCTGCGCACCGACGGCCAGGTGCGGCACCTGATCAGCCATTCGCGTGTCGAAGGCAGCGACGGCGAAAAACCCTTGCTGTTCGGCCTGCTGATCGACGTCACCGAACGGCGCAGCATCGCGCAGGCGCTGCGCCAGGCCGCCGAACGTGCGACGCTGGCCGCACGCGGCGCCGGCATCGGCGCGTGGGAGGTGGACCTGCGCGACGGCACCGTGTTCTGGGACGAGCAGATGTGGCGGCTGCGTGGCCGTGTGCCGCGTGTGCAGCCGCCCAGCGCCGAGGAACGCCTGGCCATGGTCTTCGACGACGACCGCGACGCCATCGCCGCCTACAACGACGGCCCGCTGGACCACGACGGCCCGACGAACCAGGAGTTCCGCGTGCTGCTGCCCGACGGGCGCGTGCGCTGGATCGCCTCGCGCTCGATGCCGGTGCGCGACGAAGACGGCCGCCTGGTGCGCCGCATCGGCGTCAACTGGGACGTCACCGACCGCCGCAACGCCGAGGCTGCACGCCAGGACCGCGAGATCGCGCAGCGCGAGAGCCAGGGCAAGAGCAAGTTCCTGGCGCGCATGAGCCACGAACTGCGCACGCCGCTGAACGCCGTGCTCGGCTTCGCCCAGCTGCTGCTGGCCGAAGACCAGGGCGCCGACGGCGCCGCGGCAT
>JBASTF010000302.1:0-7670 GCA_049274755.1 Rubrivivax sp.
CCGTGGCGGCCGGCGGTGCTGGCGCGTGCGCCGATGCCTTGGCCGGGCCGGCGCCGATGGGCAGCAGCGGCACGATCAGCAACGCGACGATGTTGATGATCTTGATCAGCGGGTTCACGGCCGGGCCGGCGGTGTCCTTGTACGGGTCGCCGACCGTGTCGCCGGTGACGGCCGACTTGTGCGCGTCGCCGCCCTTCTTGTGCAGCTTGCCGTCGGCGTCGGTGAAGCCTTCTTCGATCAGCTTCTTCGCGTTGTCCCAGGCGCCGCCGCCGGTGCACATGCTGATGGCGACGAACAGGCCGGTGACGATGGTGCCCATCAGCAGCCCGCCCAGCGCGGCCGGGCCGAGCAGCAGGCCGACGAGGATGGGGGCGACCACCGGCAGCAGGCTGGGCACGATCATTTCCTTGATCGCCGCCGTGGTCAGCATGTCGACTGCGGCGCTGTAATCGGGCTTGCGCTTGCCGGCCATGATGGCGCCGTCGGCAAACTGCTTGCGCACTTCCACCACCACGGCACCTGCGGCGCGGCCCACGGCCTCCATCGCCATCGCGCCGAACAGGTAGGGGATGAGGCCGCCGATGAACAGGCCGACGATGACGTTGTGGTCGCTGAGGTCGAAGGACAGCGACATGCCACGTGCGCTCAAGGCATGGGTGTAGTCAGCGAACAGCACCAGCGCGGCCAGGCCGGCCGAGCCGATGGCGTAGCCCTTGGTCACGGCCTTGGTCGTGTTGCCCACGGCGTCCAGCGGGTCGGTGATGTCGCGCACGCTGCTGGGCAGCTCGGCCATCTCGGCAATGCCGCCGGCGTTGTCGGTGATGGGGCCGTAGGCGTCGAGCGCCACGACGATGCCGGCCATGCTGAGCATCGCGGTGGCGGCGACGGCAATGCCGTACAGCCCGGCCAGCGCGTAGGCGGCATAGATGGCGACGCAGATCAGCAGCACCGGGTAGGCCGTGGAGCGCATGCTGACGCCCAGGCCGGCGATGATGTTGGTGCCGTGGCCGGTGGTCGAGGCCTGCGCGATGTGCTGCACCGGGCTGTACTGCGTGCCGGTGTAGAACTCGGTGATCCAGACCAGGGCCGCCGTCAGCGCCAGGCCGACGAAGCAGGCGCCGAACAAGGCCATCGCACTGGCGGTCTTGCCGCCGCTCAGCGTGATCGGCTGCGGGAACAGCGCCGTGGTGACGAAATAGAACGCGATCAGGCTGAGCACGCCGGCCACCGCCAGGCCACGGTACAGCGCCGGCATCACGTTGACCATGCCGGGGCTGGCCTTCACGAAGTAGCAGCCGACGATGGACGCGATGATGGACACGCCACCCAGCACCAGCGGGTAGATGACACCGGCCATCGGCGCGCTGAGCACCATGATGGCGCCCAGGGCCATCGTCGCGATCAGCGTCACGGCATAGGTCTCGAACAGGTCGGCGGCCATGCCGGCGCAGTCGCCGACGTTGTCGCCGACGTTGTCGGCGATGACGGCCGGGTTGCGCGGGTCGTCTTCAGGAATGCCGGCTTCGACCTTGCCGACGAGGTGGGCGCCGACGTCGGCGCCCTTCGTGAAGATGCCGCCGCCCAGGCGCGCGAAGATCGAGATCAGCGAGGAGCCGAAGGCCAGGCCCAGCATCGGCTTCAGCAGTTGCGACAACGAGGTGTCGCCGCTGGGCATGCGTGCGCCGGTGACCCACCAGAAGAACAGCACGACGCCGATCAGGCCCAGGCCCACGACCAGCATGCCGGTGATGGCGCCGCCCTTGAAGGCCACGTCGAGCGCCGGGCCGATGCCCTTGGTGGCGGCCTGCGCGGTGCGCACGTTGGCGCGCACCGAGATGTTCATGCCGATGAAGCCGCAGGCACCCGACAGGACGGCGCCGAGCACGAAGCCGACGGCGGTCTTGCTGTCCAGGAACACGAAGATCAGCACGGCGAGGATGACGCCGACGATGGCTATCGTCTTGTACTGGCGCGCCAGATAGGCCGCCGCACCCTGCTGGATGGCGCCGGAGATCTCTTGCATGCGTGCGTTGCCGGCGTCCTGGCCCAGGATCCAGCTGCGCTGGATGAAGCCGTAGAGCACCGCGGCGACACCGCAGGCCAGCGCTACGTAGAGCGCCATCGTGGTCGACATGGACAAGTCTCCTTCCTCGTTCGGGTGTTCGAATGGATGAGCAGGCGCGTCCCGTCGCAGCAAGGGACCGCGCGCGACGATCCTAGGGGAAGGTCGCCCTGCCCGGCATGGGGTTTCCCTGCGGGCCGCCGGAGCACGGCGTCAGGGCAGGGCAAGCGCAGGGCCTAAAATTCAGGGCAATCCCTGACTGAGCGAGCCCCAGATGAGCCTGCACAACGTGACCCCCGGCGCCAAGGCGCCCGACGAATTCAACGTCATCATCGAGATCCCGATGAACGGCGACCCGATCAAGTACGAGGTCGACCACGACAGCGGCGCACTGTTTGTCGACCGCTTCATGAGCACCGCCATGCACTACCCGTGCAACTATGGCTACATCCCGAACACGCTGGCCGACGACGGCGACCCGGTCGACGTGCTGGTCGTCACGCCGGTGCCGCTGATCCCGGGGGTCGTCGTCACCTGCCGCCCGCTGGGCATGCTGCGCATGGACGACGAAGCCGGCGGCGACAACAAGCTGCTGGCGGTGCCGATCGACAAGATCCTGTCGATCTACACGCAGTGGCAGAAGCCCGAAGACCTGAACCCGATGCGGCTGAAGACCATCCAGCACTTCTTCGAGCACTACAAGGACCTCGAGGTCGGCAAGTGGGTGAAGGTGCTGGGCTGGGAAGGCCCGGAAGCGGCGCGCCAGGAAGTGCGCGACGGCATGGCGAATTACGCCAAGTCCAAAGCCTGATCAGCCGGCGTCCTTGAACGGGTTGCGCTCGCGCAACTCGTCCACGTACTGCGTGATGCCCTGGCCTTCGCTGGCCAGGAACTCGCCCACCGCGTCGGCGAAACGGGTGTCGCGCAGCCAGTGCGCCGAACCGGTGCGCGCCGGCAGCAGGCCACGCGCCATCTTGTGCTCACCCTGGGCGCCGCCTTCGAAGCGCAGAAAGCCCTTGTCCAGGCACCAGGCCAGCGGCTGGTAGTAACAGGCCTCGAAGTGCAGGCAGGGCAGCGGCTCGGTGCAACCCCAGTAGCGGCCCCAGGCGGTACGGCGTTCGCGGTCGATGGCCAGCAGCGACACGGCGATCGGCGCACCCGCGCGGTGCGCAACGAAGAGCAGCCAGTGCGCCGGCAGGCTGCGCTGCATCTGTGCGAAAAAGTCCCGCGTGAGGTAGGGCGTGGAGTGGTGCGCTGCGTAGGTCAGCGTGTAGCAGTGGTGGAAGAAGTCCCACTGTTCGGCGGTGATGGCCGCGCCTTCGTGCACTGTGAACGTCACGCCCTGTTCGGCGACACGCCGGCGTTCCTGCTGGGCCTTCTTGCGCTTCTCGCGCTGCAGCCGCGACAGCAGGTCGGCGAAGTCGGTCACCGGCCTGTCGCTGTCCTGCGTCCAGTGGAACTGCACGCCGTCGCGCAGCAGCCAGCCGGCGCGGGCGAAGGCCGCGCGGTCCGCGGCATCGCCGAACAGCACATGGGCCGAGGACAGCTTCAGTTCCTGCGCCAGGCCGTGGATGGCCCGCACCAGCAGGTCACGTTCGGCCTCGCCGCGCGCCAGCAGCCTGCTGCCCGGCACCGGCGTGAACGGCACGGCGCCGAGCAGCTTGGGGTAGTAGCGCAGGCCGTGACGGCGGTAGGCATCGGCCCAGGACCAGTCGAACACGTACTCGCCATACGAGTGGCTCTTCAGGTACAGCGGCGTTGCGCCGACCAGGCTGCCGCTCGTTTCGACGGTGATGAAACGTGGCGCCCAGCCGGTGTCGGGCACGGCGCTGCCGGAACGGTGCAGCGCCAGCAGGTATTCATGGCGCAGGAACGGCGTCGGCGAAGGCTGCGCGGCGAGCAGCGCATTCCAGGCCGCGCCGTCGATCGCACCCGGGTCGTCGTGGACCCGGATGACATAATCATCCGCAGTGTTTTCCTGGGGCATGCGTGGTGAAGGACAGGTCGTTGTGAAGGTTGCGCTGGCACAGATCAACGCCACCGTCGGCGACCTCGCGGGCAACGCCCGCCGCATCGCCGAGGCTGCGCGCGCGGCGCATGCCCAAGGCGCCGTGGTGGTGGTGGTGCCGGAACTGGCGCTGACCGGCTACCCGCCCGAAGACCTGCTGCTGCGCCCGGCCTTCATGCAGGCCTGCGACGACACGCTGGCCTCGCTGGCGGCTTCGCTGGTGGACTGCGCAGGGCTGCATCTGGTGGTGGGGCACCCGCACCAGTTCGGCGGGCAGGGGGATGTTAGGTCCAAGTCGATGGCCGTGCAGCGGCGCTTCAATGCCGCCTCGGTGCTGGCCGGCGGGCGCGTGCAAGGCACCTACTGCAAACGCGAGCTGCCGAACTACCAGGTCTTCGACGAACGGCGTTATTTCGCCTCGGGCCGCGACGCCGGCCTGCCGCCGCTGGTGTTCGAGGCCGGTGGCCTGCGCTTCGGTGTGCTGATCTGCGAAGACGCCTGGTTCGACGAGCCCGCGCGTGCAGCGCGCGACGCCGGTGCCCAGGTGTTGTGTGTGGTCAACGCCTCGCCCTTCCACCTGGACAAGGCCGACGAACGTGAGCAGCGCATGGCCGAGCGTGCATGCGACGTCGGTCTGCCGCTGCTGTATGCCCATCTGGTCGGTGGCCAGGACGAGGTGGTGTTCGACGGCGCCTCGTTTGCCGTGGATGCCGGCGGCCGCATCGCGGCGCGTGCACCGAGCTTCGAGGAGGCGCTGCTGGTCGTCGAGTTCGGCGCCGACGCACAGCCCCGCAGCAGCATCGCGCCGGTGCCGCCGCTCGAGGCCCAGGCCTGGGCGGCCTTGGTCACCGGCGTGCGCGACTACCTCGGCAAGAACGGTTTCCCCGGCGCCATCATCGGCCTGTCGGGCGGCGTCGACTCGGCCCTGGTGCTGGCGCTGGCCGTCGACGCACTCGGCGCCGACAGGGTGCGTGCGGTGATGATGCCCTCGCCCTATACCGCCGACATCTCGTGGATCGACGCCCGCGACATGGCGGCGCGGCTGGGCGTGCGCTACGACGAGATCGCCATCGGCCCGATGTTCGATGCCTTCCGCCAGAGCCTGGCGCCGCAGTTCGCCGGGCTGGCCGAGGACACGACCGAAGAGAACCTGCAGGCGCGCATCCGCGGCACGCTGCTGATGGCGCTGAGCAACAAGAGCGGCGCCATCGTGCTGACCACCGGCAACAAGAGCGAGATGGCCACCGGCTACTGCACGCTCTACGGCGACATGGCCGGTGGTTTCGCCGTCATCAAGGACGTGGCCAAGACGCTGGTGTACCGGCTGTGCGTCTGGAAAAACGCCCAGGGGCGCGAGGTGATCCCGGAGCGCATCATCACGCGGCCGCCTTCGGCGGAACTGCGGCCCAACCAGACCGACCAGGACAGCCTGCCGCCCTACGAGGTGCTCGACGCCATCCTCGCCGCCTACATGGAAGAAGACCGCAGCATCGAGGAGATCGTCGCCACCGGCCATGCACGTGCCGACGTCGAACGTGTGACGCGGCTCATCAAGATCAACGAGTACAAGCGGCGCCAGGCGCCGGTGGGCATCCGCATCACGCACCGTGCGTTCGGGCGCGACTGGCGCTACCCCATCACATCGAAGTTCCGTGCTTAAATCCGGCTCAATCGTCACAGCCTCGGAGCGCCGCCATGAAACAGATCACCGCCATCATCAAGCCCTTCAAGCTCGAGGAAGTGCGCGAGGCGCTGGGTGATGTCGGCGTTTCCGGCCTCACCGTCACCGAGGTCAAGGGTTTTGGCCGCCAGAAGGGCCACACCGAGCTGTACCGCGGCGCCGAGTACGTCGTCGACTTCCTGCCCAAGGTGAAGATCGAGGTCGTCGTGAAAAACGACGATGTCGAGCGCTGCATCGAAGCCATCGTGAAGGCCGCGAAAACCGGCAAGATCGGCGACGGCAAGATCTTCGTCACCTCGGTCGAGCAGGTGGTGCGCATCCGCACCGGCGAGACCGACGAATCGGCCGTTTGAGCGGCCGCCTGCGGCCGCTGCCTCAGACTCAGATCTTGCGGTAGTCGTCGGGCGCCGTCGCGGCGCCGGCAGCTGTCGCCAGGTCATCCAGCAGCGCGAGCGGCGTGCTGCCCACATGCAGCGCCGCATGCTGCTCGGCCGACAGGAAGCCTTCGTCGACGGTGTGGCGCATGAACTGCAGCAGCCCGTCGTAGAAGCCGGCGGTGTTCAAGAGCCCGATGGGGCTGTCGTGGTAGCCCAGTTGGCGCCAGGTCCACACCTCGTAGAGTTCTTCCAGCGTGCCGATGCCGCCGGGCAGCGCGACAAAGGCGTCGGCGTGTTCGGCCATCAGCTGCTTGCGCTTGTGCATCGTCGGCACGACATGCAGTTCGCTCAGGCCCGGATGGCCGACCTCGCGGCGCATCAGCGATTCCGGAATCACGCCGATCACACGCCCGCCGGCGGCCAGCACGGCGTCGGCCACCTCGCCCATCAGCCCGACCTTGCCACCGCCGTAGACCAGCTGCCAGCCGCGTTCGCCGATCGCAGTGCCGAGTGCGCGTGCGGCTTCGGTGTAGGCCGGCTGCGCGCCGTGGCGCGAGCCGCAGTAGACGCAGACGGTGAACGGGGTCGAGGTTTTCATGCGATGAACCGGTGCCAGAGCGCTGCCGCCCAGATGCCGCCGGCCAGCAGCAGGGCCAGCATCACGGCGGCGCTGCCGAAGTCCTTGGCGCGTTTAGAGAGGTCGTGCAGTTCGAACGAGACACGGTCGACGGTGGCTTCGACGGCGGAGTTCAGCAGTTCGACGATCAGCACCAGCAGCACGCTGCCGGCCAGCAGCGCCACCTCGACCCAGCTGCTGCCCAGCCAGAAGGCCAGCGGCAGCAGCACGGTGGCCAGCCAGAACTCCTGGCGGAAGGCGCTTTCGTTGCGGTAGGCGGCGCGCAGGCCTTCCAGCGAATAGCCCGCGGCGTGCAGCACGCGGTTGAGGCCGGTGCGGCCCTTGTGTGGATTGCCTTGCGGGTTGCTCGTCGGAGACATCGGCGCCGATTCTAGGTGGCGCGCTTGTTCTGCCAGGTGACGAGCCGGGTGCCACAGACGGCGTCGTGCCAGAACTGGCGCTGCGGATGCAGGCGCGACAGCAGCGCGTAGGCCAGCACACCGGCCAGCATCGCGCCGAACACGGCGCCACTGCCATGCAGCCCGGAGAAGTACACGGTGCCCAGCGCCGGCAGGAACCACAGCCAGCTCAGCAGGTAGCGCGCCAGCGCACGCCAGCGCCCGACCGGGCGGCCATCGGCGCCGACGAGGCGGATCCGCCAGGTCTGCATCGCCAGCGTCTGGCCGCTGCGGGTCCAGAACCAGACGAAGTAGGCACCGAGAACGACGAACAGAAAGGCTTGCATGCCGTGCAGCCCGACAAGGGCGTGGCGCTGCTGTGTGACGACGGAATAGACGAAGCCGGCGGCCATCAGCACACCGAACAGCAGCACACCTTCGTAGAGGAAACAGGCCATGCGGCGCAGCAGCGCCGGCGTCTGCAAGGCGCCGGCGCCTGGGGACGGTTCGCTCATCGGTGGTCGGTAC
>JBASTF010000303.1:0-7339 GCA_049274755.1 Rubrivivax sp.
GAATGTGGACGCCTGTGAAATGTTGAGCGCGGGGGCCAACGAGGCTCCCGCCTTCGCTTGGGCGGCCGCCAACTGCACATAGCTGCGCCCGGCACTCGTACCGTGTCCTGTCCATCCACTGCACAAGGAAGGGCATCATGGTTGACGATTTTCCCAGCAACACCCGTGCGCTGCTGGCGCGCTCACGGCATGCGGCGGAGTTGAAGGCCTTTGCGCGATGGCTGGGCGGCCAGTGCTACCCGCCGGCCGTCGTCCATCGGCACCTGCTGCGGCTCGAACAGGTCTTGCCGCGCCTGGCCGAGGCTGCACTCAGCGCAGGGCAGTTGCACGCAGCGTTTGCGGCCGTGGGTCGCGGCGTTCCGAGCCGGCCTCTGGTCTTCAACGCCACGCAGCGGCTCTACGCTCGGTACTTGCTTGGCGCCGGGCGTCTGCACAGGCCGACCGATCGAAGCCCGCACGCCGAGTTGTGCGCCGCCTACCAGCGGCAGCTGCTGGAACTGCGCGGCCTGTCGCTGTCGGCACGCGAACACCATGCCATGACGATCAACGACTTCCTCGCCCGGGGGCTCGGCGATGCGCATGACCTGAGCGCGCTGACGAGCGCGGACATCGAGCGCTTCGTCGCCTTGCGCAGCCGGGAGCTGTCGCGCCACTCGCTGCAGCATGTCGTCGGGCATCTGCGGAGCTTCCTGCGCTTCTGTCGGGACCAGGGGGTCATCGATCGCCCACTCGATGCCATCGATACTCCGCGAACCTACCGCGGTGAGCTGCCGCCCCAGGCCCTCGAATGGTCTGCGGTGCAGGCCTTGATCCGGTCGATCGACGTCCGCAGCCGGGCCGGCTACCGCGACCACTGCATCCTGCACCTGATGGCGCACTACGGGCTGCGGCCCTCGGAGGTGGTCACCCTGCGCATGGACTCGATCGACTGGGGCACGGCCGTGCTTCACGTGGTGCAGTGCAAGACCCGATCCGACCTGTTCCTGCCGCTGGCGCCGCAGACGCTGCGCATCCTGCGGCGGTACCTCGACAGGGAGCGCCTGGCCCACGGGGCCGAGCATCCCGAACTCTTCCTGCGGGCGCGTTGCCCGAGCGGCCCCATCGAGCGCTGGGCCATCGGTGACATCTTCAAGAAGCGCGTTCGGGAGGCCGGCATCGAACTGCCGGGGCACAACGTCTACCGGCTGCGCCACACCTTCGCCATGCGGCTTCTGACGCGCGGCGTGGGCGTCAAGGCCATCGGCGACCTGCTGGGTCACCGCAGCCTGGAGAGCACCTGCGCCTACCTGCGGCTGGACGTAGAGATGCTGCGCGGCGTTGCCCTGGAAGTGCCGCAGTCCGGTGTCCAGCGGGGAGCCTGCCATGCGTGAGACCGCCAACCTCGATGCCTGGGATGCCGTGGTCGCCGCCTTCCTGAGCAGCCGCCGCGCCATCGGCCGCGCCTACCTCAACGAAGAGTACGCGCTGCTTCACCTGCGCCGATTCCTCGTGCAGTCGGGCGTTGCCGACCTCGATGCAGCGACGTTCGATCGCTGGCGACGCCAGTTCCAGCACCTCAGCGCGAGCAGCCGGGTCAAGCGCGAGCATGCCGTCTACAAGCTGTGCCGCTACCGGCGGCGCACCGACCCGGCGTGCTTCCTGCCCGACCGCGACACGCTGGCGCGCCAAACGCCGCACGCCCTGCCGACCATCGTCGGAGCGGACCAAGTGCAGCGGCTGCTGGCCTACGTGAGCGACTTGCCGCCGGGCAGCCGGTCACCGCTGCGTGCCCAGGTCCTGCGGCTGGCTGTGGTGCTGCTGTACACCGCCGGGCTGCGACGCGGGGAACTGGTGCGGCTGACGTTGGCCGATGTCGATGCACGCAGCGGCGTGCTGCGGATCCGGGAGTCCAAGTTCCACAAGTCGCGCTGGGTGCCGCTGTCGACCAGCGCGCGGGCCGAACTGCAGGCCTACCTGGCCGCTCGGCGCCGGGCCGGCCTGGACGAGCGGCCGGCAGCGCCGCTGCTGTGCACCGCGCATGCCCGCGCCTACTCCTGCCAGGGCCTCTACAACAGCGTCAAGCAGGCGCTTCGCGATGCCGGCATCCGCGGCGATGGCGGGCGGGTGCCGAGGCTGCAGGACTTCCGCCACAGCTTCGCCGTGGCGGCGCTGCTGCGCTGGTACGAGACCGATGCCGACGTGCAGTCCAGCCTGCCGAAGCTGGCGCTGTACATGGGACACGTCTCGATCGTGTCCACGGCCTACTACCTGCGCTGGATGCCGGCCGTCGTGTCGCAGGCCTCGGCCCGGTTCGCCCGCTCCTGCGCCGGGGTGATCGAAGGAGGTGCGTCATGAGGCCCGCCGCGCCGACCGACCTGGGGCAGGAACTGGTTCGCTTCTTCGAGGAGTTCTTGCCCGGCCAGCGGGGCCTGAGCCCGAACACCGTTCGCAGCTACCGTGACGCACTGGTGCTGTGGCTGCAGTTCACCGCCGCCGACGCCAGGCGCCCGGTGGAACGGCTGCAGATCCGCGACCTCACGGCCGAGCGGGTGATCGCCTTCCTGAACCACCTGGAAGCCGGACGTGGCAACGGCATTGCCACGCGCAACGCCAGGCTCGGCGCCATCCATGTCTTCGCCCGCTTCCTGGCCGGGCGGCGACCGGAGGTGCTGGGCACGTTGCAGCAGGTGATCGCGTTGCCCTACAAGCGCGGTGCACGCGAGGTGCCGATCTCGTACCTGGAGCGCAGCGAGATCGAGGCGGTGCTGCAGAGCATCGACCGCGGCACGGTGCTCGGGCGGCGGGACTACGCCTTGTTCGCGCTGATGTTCAACACCGGCGCCAGGGTGCAGGAAGCGCTGGACCTGCGGCGGCGAGACGTGCGGCTGGACGCGCCGCCCCAGGTCCGCCTGCATGGCAAGGGCAACAAGGTCCGGCTCTGCCCGATCTGGCCCGTGACAGCCAGGCTGCTGGACGCGTACATCCAGGAGCTGCCACCAGCCGACGGTGACCCCGCCGACGCGCTGCTGTTCACCAACGCCCGCGGCCGGCCGCTCACGCGCTTCGGTGTGCGCTACCTGCTGCGGCGCTACGTCGATGCGGCAGCCAGGCAGTTGCCGGACATGCGTGACAAGAGCATCCACCCGCACTCGCTGCGCCACAGCACCGCCATTGCGCTGCTGAAGTCGGGCGTCGACTTCGCCACCATCAGCCAGTGGCTTGGACATGCCGGCCTGAACACGACCATGCGCTACGCGCGTGCGGACATCGACCTCAAGCGGCAGGCCATCGCCCAGGTGTTCCCCGATGCGCTGGCGCCGCCGCGGGGTGGGCGGTACCAGCCTGACGGCCGCGACTTGGTCGGCTGGCTGCGGCGAATGTGAGAACGATATGTGGAGTCAAACGGCCCTGGCAGGGTTCGCCAGCCAGGCAGGCGCGGCGTCACTCCACATATCAAAGAAGTCCACGTTCGGCGAACGAAACGACGTGCTCGCCGGCGACGATGAAGTGGTCGAGGAAGCGGACGTCCACCAGGCTCAGCGCGGACTTGAGGGTCTGCGTCAGGAACTCGTCGGCGCGGCTGGGCTCGGCGTTGCCGCTGGGGTGGTTGTGCGCGACGGCGACCGCCGCCGCGTTACGGGCCAGCGCCGCCTTGACGAGTTCGCGCGGGTACACCGAGGTCTGGGTGAGCGTGCCACGGAACAGCTGCTCGGTGCCGATCAAGGCATGGTGCGCGTCGAGGTACAGCGCCAGAAAGACCTCGTGCTCCAGGCTCGCGCAATACAGCCGCAGCCATTCACGCAGGGTCTGCGGCGAGTTCATCACCGGGGCACCGCGCATGCGGGTCTGCAGGTCGCGCAGGATCAGTTCGCGCGCCGCGCTGAGCTTCTGGTCGAGCAGCGTCTGCGGCGCGATGACCGGCCCGTGGAACGGCGCGCCGTCGGCGACGTGCGGGCGCCCATCGGGAAACTCATCGGGAAGATAGCGGCGGTCGTGTGCGAGCAACTCGGCGACCAGCTCGGACCTGGAAAGGGTGGACATGTCCACGGCGTTCTCCTTCATGAATGTGAAAGCGGGAACGCCGAACCCGAGAGGGGAACGAGGTTCCCGCTCGGGATGCATGGGCCGGATGACCCATGCTGATGACAAGGCAGGTGACGACTGCGACGCCGGCTGCGCCGGAAGGCACTTCGCTGGGAAGTGCACTGGGGAATGGTCAGTCTGCGGCGGCCGCCGGGTGGCGGCAAGCCCTGGGCTTGCGGCGCCATGTCAAAGCGATGGTGTTGGGCTTGCGTTGCCGGTGGCGGCGCCGATCAAGCGCTTCAGGCGCAGGTCGCGCTGAAGAGCGACTCGGATGACATTGGAATCGCGCGTCAGAAATCTTTTGCAAGGCGCCGGTCCAACCGACGACAAATGTTTGCGGTTCGGCCAAGATGGCGCGCGACAACGGTTCGCACGCACCATGATCCGCCTCGGTCAACAGGTTCGACTCACCCGCCGCGAGGTCGAGCGCTTCACCAAGATCACCGGCATCGCGCCGGTGGGCATCCGCACGCTGGCGGAGCTGGACGCCTACATCGCCCGGTGCAAGGCGCACTACTGGGGGGTGTCGCGCGAGACGCAGTTCCTGCACTGGCTGATCGACAGCGAGTACGAGCGGTGCCGTGATGCGGCGTAACCCGCGAGAAATGGCGGCAAGAGAGCACAGGCCCCGCTGAGGTGAGGGCGCTGGGCTCGAATTGACGGCGGTTCAGGCGACGGCAGGACTTGCAGGCTGCTCGGGGAACCAGGCCCGGTAGGCCTCGGCGTCGCTGATCGCCGCGCCGTTCATCAGCGGCTCGATCGCCGTGCGGCTCAGGTCCAGCACCAGGTCGGCGTAGTCATCCGGCGCGGTGTGGATCGAGCTGTACAGATCGAGGTCGCACTCATCGAGATCGGCCTCGATCACGGCGATGGCGCCGAGCTCGTCGAAGGCGCCCTCGTCGATGACCGCTTCGGGCAATGTGGCACCGGCCACCGGCACAACCTGCGTCACGGCGTTGCTGATCGAACGGTAGGTGCCGCCCTGATCTTCGTACTCCGCCGATGCACTCAAGGTCGCGCGCAGCGACTGCAGCCAAGGGTGGCGCACAAACAGGCCCGCCAGGCAGGCGCCGGCCCAGCAGTGCTGGAGCGTGTCGAAGGCTCGTTCGGCCTCGCGGTAGGTGCGGTCGATGGCCAAGCCGGCTTCGGTGACGGTGATCGCCCCCGAGGCATCGACCCTGTAGTCGGGCGCGTCGGTGTTCTCTGTGGTGTTCATGGAGTTCTCTTTCTGCGGTGGTTGCCCTCCGAGAAGACCACCGCCTTGGGGTTGATGTGTTGCAACAAGGGCCACCACCAGGGCGGCCATTCGCAGACCTGGTGCCAGTCGCCCCGGCCGTCGTTGGCGCTGACGTGGACTTCGATGCAGCGCTCGCAGGCCAGGATGTCGCGCACGAGGGCGTCGTCGTGAACGCCGCTGTGGCAGGCCAGGATGTGCAGGTGCGACAGGTCGATGGCGTAGGGCACGCCCGACTCGAACAACTGCCGGTACTCGGGCCAGGTCGAGACCAGCCACGCGTCGCCTGCGATGGGGTACTGCCCTTCGACGCCGACGACGCAGCCGAACAGGTCCGCGCAGCGGCGCGCGTGGTCGAGCATCTCGGCCATGGTGGCGTCGCGTCGAGCGCCGGCATGCGCGGTGTAGGCCGGCGCGGCAAGCCGCCGGCTGATGCGGGCCGCCTGCCGGAACCACCCGCGGTGTACCGGGTAGCCCGACAGATCGGCCAGATGGTGCTCGGGCAACACCCGCACGTTGGCGTGCAGCCTGAAGCGCACCTGGGGAAACGCGGCCATCAGTCCATCGACCATCGCCTCGGTCAAGACGCCGAAGTTCTGCGGGACGAGTTGGACGTGGTCGGTGCACAGCCTCCCGAACAGCGGCTCGACCACGTCACTTGCGAGATGCCGCGCGGCCTGGTCGTGGCGCAGCCCGGGCCAGCACGCGAGCGAGACGTGCACAGGCGGGCGCGTCACAACGTCGTCTCCTCGTAGTCGGAGTCGGTGAAGTAGGCCGTGTGCTCGATGCGCACCGTGCCGGCCTGGCAGTCGAAGATGACGCTGCCGGAGCCGCCGTCGCCGTTTTCCCATCCACCATGGACCACATCGATGACCTCGTCGGCGAAGTCGCGCAGGGCCTGTTCGATGCTGAGCTGTTGCTCGACGATGGTGGTCTGCCACTCACCGTTCTCGAAGACGCCGCGTTCGGCGAACACGGTGACGAGCGCCGCCATGTCGAACGGCGCTTCGGCCGGCATCTCGACCGACACGTCTTCGACGCCGCCCGAGTCGCCGCAGCCGACGTAGTTGGCGGTGGCCGTGACGGCGCCGGCCTGTACCAGCGTCGCCAGCAGGATGCGCCGGTTGCGGCCGAGGACCGACGCTTCGTCGATCACGTACCGCGCCGGCTCGGTGGCGTCCGCGGAGTTGCTTGTCTGCTCTGGGGTCATGTTCTCTTCCTTCATGGAGGTCGAGGGGCACGACCGCACCCGTCGGGGCGGCGTGCCCCTCGGGGTTGGTTGAGCTGTGGTGCCGGCGGCGCTTCAGGCGGCTTCAGGCAGCGGGCTGAACAACTGCTCGAGCGGCGCGGCATCGCCGACCTGCAACGCGGTGCAGGCCTTGGTCACCGGCGGCTGCACCGTGACGTCGGTGTCATCGACAGGCTGGACGCGGGCCACTACCGTGCCCCGGGGGCTGCGGACTTCCATCTCGCCGATGCCGCGCGTCCAAGTGGCTTCCACCACGTAGTCGGCCTGCACCGGCAAGCGGTCGCGCACGAACTGCACGCCGGCGTCGAACGAATCGGTCGTGACGGCGTCCGTGAGGTCGCCGTACTCGCGGTCGTAGAAGAAGACCTTGTAGCTGGCCTTCATCGCGGAGGGGGTTGATTCCGGCCCCGGGGCCGGCATTGCGGGATCGGCTCCGGGTTGGATGCCCAATCCGAAAGTGTCTTGCGCCAACTGGCGCAGCTCGTGCGCACTGGCGATCTGAGCGGGTGCTGCGAAGGCACGCGGCGTTTCATTGGCAGGGGCCATGGGACGGTTCCTTTCATGAGGGGTACGACCGGCCGGCGGCAGGTCGACGTGGGAGGGGTGGGATGGCCGAGCGCGTCACGCACCACCGCGGAGGTGGGCGTGAGCGTTCGACGCTCGAGGCATCACGGCGGGCGCCGCGTTGCCGGGCCAGGCGGGTGGTGCCTGGCGCTCTGGCTCAGGCCGCCGAGCGGGTGGCCTGGGCTTGTGGCGAGCGAGGCGGTGAAGCCTCGGTTTGCGCGGCGGTCGGC
>JBASTF010000304.1:0-5556 GCA_049274755.1 Rubrivivax sp.
GGCGGTGCGCGCGCAGCCGGCGCCGTTCTGGGCGATGGAATCGCTGCTGCGCGAGTACCCGATCTCCAGCGCCGAAGGCCTGGCCTTGATGCGCCTGGCCGAAGCCCTGCTGCGGGTGCCCGATGCCGAAACCGCCATCGCGCTGACGGCCGACCAGCTGGGCCGCGCCGACTTCGAAGGTGCGGCCGAAGGCTCGGCGCACAAGATGCTGGCCAACCTGTCGGCCAGCGCCATCACGCTGTCGAAGAAGTTCCTGCCCGACCGCAGCAACCCGCCCGGGTTGCTGCAGCGCCTGGGTGCACGCACCGTCGTCGCCGCCACCGTGCGTGCGATCCAGCTGCTGGGCCGGCAGTTTGTGCTGGGCCGCAGCATCGCCGAGGCGATGGACGAAGCGGCCGACCAGCGCCAGGCCTTGCCGGGCCTGCGCTTCAGCTACGACATGCTGGGCGAGGGTGCACGCACCGAGCGCGATGCCGAGCGTTACCTGGCGAGCTACCGCGCTGCGATCGCAGCCATTGGCGCAACGGCGGCCGCGGACGGATCTTCCGGCCACGGCCGAGCCCCCTCGGGAGGTGGCGACCGCAGGGAGCCTGGGGGCCCCATCGTGGCCGACGGCATCTCGATCAAGCTCTCGGCGCTGTTCTCACGCTACGAAGATGCGCAGCGCGAACGGGTGTTTGCCGAACTGCTGCCACGTGTCTGGACCCTGGTCGACGCGGCGGCACGTGCCAACCTGAACCTGACCATCGACGCCGAAGAGAGCGACCGGCTGGAGCTGAGCCTGGACATGCTGGAGGCGCTGGCCGAACGCATTGCGAAGGAGTTCCCGGGCTGGCAAGGCTTCGGCCTGGCGATCCAAGCCTACCAGACACGGGCGCTGGCCGTCATCGACGAAGTGGCCGCCATCGCACGCCGCCATGGTCTGCGTTTCATGGTGCGGCTGGTGAAGGGCGCGTACTGGGACGGCGAGGTCAAACGTGCGCAGGAAGCCGGCCTGCCCGGCTACCCGGTGTTCACGCACAAGCAGCACACCGACATCGCCTACCTGGCCTGCGCCGGGCGGCTGATCGACCACGCCGCGGTGATCTACCCGCAGTTCGCAACCCACAACGCCGGCACCATCGCCGCCATCCTGCAGATGGCACACAAGGCCGACGCCGCCTTCGAGATGCAGCGCCTGCACGGCATGGGCGAAGGTGTGTACCGCGAGGTGCTGAAGGACGGCAGCGTGCCCTGCCGCGTCTACGCGCCGGTGGGGGAACACCGCGACCTGCTGGCCTACCTGGTGCGGCGGTTGCTGGAGAACGGCGCCAACTCCTCGTTTGTGCACCAGCTGGCCGACGAGGCCGTCAGCGCCGAGGCCTTGCTGGCCTCACCGCTGCAGGCCGCCACCGTGGCCGCACTGCCGCTGCCCGAGGCGCTGTACGGCGCGGCGCGTGCCAACTCCAAGGGTGCCGACCTGGCCTGCATCGCGATGCGCGAACCGCTGCTGGCGGCCGTGGCAGCGACCCATGTCGAAGCGGTGGCCGAGGCCAGTGCCGCCGAGGTCGACAGCACGATGGCGCGTCTGCAGACCGGCTTCGAGGCCTGGAGCGCCCGCCCGGTGACCGAACGTGCTGCGCTGCTGCTGCAGGCGGCCGACGCGCTGGAGGCCCGCCTGCCCGAGTTCTGCGGCCTGCTGGTGAAGGAGGCGCACAAGACCCTGGGCGACTGCATTGCCGAAGTCCGCGAAGCGGTGGACTTTTGCCGCTACTACGCCGAGCAGGCTGTTGCGCGGCTGGGCGAGCAGCAACTGCCCGGCCCCACCGGCGAAAGCAACGTGCTGCGCCTGCATGGGCGTGGTGTGTTTGTCTGCATCAGCCCCTGGAACTTCCCGCTGGCCATCTTCGCCGGTCAGGCCGTTGCCGCCCTGGTGGCTGGCAACACGGTGGCGGCCAAACCCGCCGAGCAGACACCGGTGGTGGCGCGGCGCTTCGTCGCGCTGTTGCACGAGGTGGGTGTGCCCGGCGATGCCATCGCCTGGCTGCATGGCCGCGGCGAAACCGTCGGCGCGGCCCTGGTGGCCGATGCACGCACGGCGGGTGTCTGCTTCACCGGCAGCACCCAGGTGGCGCGGCTGATCAACCGCACGCTGGCGGCCAAGGACGGTGCCATCGTGCCGCTGATCGCCGAAACCGGCGGCCTGAACGCGATGATCGTCGACAGCACGGCCCTGCCCGAGCAGGTGGTCGACGCCGTCGTGCAAAGCGCCTTCCGCTCGGCCGGGCAGCGCTGCAGCGCGCTGCGCCTGTTGTGTGTGCACGAGAGCATCGCCGACGGTGTCATCGAGATGCTGCGCGGCGCGCTGGCCGAACTGGTGCTCGGTGATCCGGCCGAGCTGGCCACCGACGTCGGCCCGCTGATCGACGACGAGGCGTTCACCCTCATCGGCCGCCATGTCGAACGTTTGCGCCGCGAGGCCAAGCTGCTCGGCGAAACGCCGCAGAACTCGAGCTTCCCGCGCCTGCTGGCACCGGTGGCCTTCGAGATTCCGGCCATCGCGGCGCTGAAGGACGAGATCTTCGGCCCGGTGCTGCATGTCGTGCGCTGGGGCGGTGACGTGAACCAGGTCGTGCAGCAGATCAACGCGCTGGGCTACGGTCTGACGCTGGGTGTGCAGACCCGCATCGACAGCCGCGCGCGCCGCATCGCCGACAGCGCACGCATCGGCAACGTCTACGTCAACCGCAACATGATCGGCGCCGTCGTCGGCGTGCAGCCGTTCGGCGGCGAAGGGCTGAGCGGCACCTGCCCCAAGGCCGGCGGGCCGCACTACCTGGTCCGCTTCTGCGCCGAGCAGACGCTGACGATCAACACCGCAGCAGCCGGCGGCAATGCCGAGCTGCTGGCGGGCCTCAGTTGAGATACATGCCCAGGTAGCGCCGCCCGTTGCTGACGACCTCCGGGTCCGGGCACACCTCGAACCACTCGACCAGCTGTTTGCGCGCCTGCTCGCGCGCCTCGGCCTTGTCGCGCAGCACCACCTCGAGCAGCTGCTCGAAGGCTGCGGCGAAGTCGCCGCGGTGGGCCAGGATGGCGGCCAGCTGGAAACGCGCCTCGAAGTCCTTCTTGTTCGCGGCGATGCGTGCGGCCAGCAGCTCGGCGTCGCCGGCCGGGGCTTCGGCCGTCATCAGCTGCAGCTGTGCCTGCAACTGGGTGTGGCGTGCGCTGCGGGTGTCGGCGGGCAGGCTGTCCAGCAAGGCCTGGGCCTCGTCGAAAGCGCCTTCGGCGATCAACGCCTCGGCTTCGTCCAGCGGGTCGCCTTCGCTGCTGTCGACCTCGGTGGCGTCGCCGTCGATGACGTCGGCGCCGAGGTGGTGGTCCAGGAACTGCCGCACCTGGCCTTCGGGCAGCGCGCCCATGAACTGGTCCACCGGCCGGCCGCCGACAAACAGCGTCACCTGCGGAATGCTGCGGATGCCCATGGCCGCCGAGACCTGCGGCGACGCGTCGGTGTTCAGCTTGGCCAGCACAAAGCGGCCGCCGTAGGCGGCGGCCAGCTTCTCCAGCACCGGCGTCAGCGAACGGCAGGGGCCGCACCAGGGCGCCCAGCAGTCCAGCAGCACCGGCACCTGCAGCGAACGCTCCAGCACCTCGGTTTCGAAGTCGAGGTCGCTGACCTCGATGATGTGGGGACTCGTGGCCATGTGTGCTCAGTCCAGCTTCACGCCGAGTTTGGTGATCACCGGGCCCCAGCGTTTCACGTCGGCGTCGATGCTGCGCCTGAAGTCGGCGGCGCTGCCGCCGACGATGGTCAGGCCCTGGGCTTCCAGCGCCTGGCGCACGGCCGGGTCTTGCAGCACGGCATTGGCGTCGGCATTGATCTTCTGCACCACGGCGTCAGGCGTGCCGGCGGCGATGAACAGGCCGTTCCAGGCCAGCGACTCGACGTTGCGGTAGCCGCCCTCGGCCATCGTCGGCAGCTCCTTCAGGCTGTCGGGCCGCTGCGCGGCGCTGACGGCCAGCAGCCGCACCTTGTGGTTGCGCACATGGGGCAGCAGGGCCGGTGCCACCATGAAGGTGGCGTCGGCCTCGCCTTGGGCCACGGCCATCGCCGCCGGCGGCGAGCCGTTGAACGGCACATGCGTGGCCTGGAAACCGGCCTCGGAGAGGAACAGCTCCATCGTCAGATGCGCCGAGCTGCCATTGCCCAGCGACGAGTAGTTCAGCTTGCCGCCCTGGGCCTTGGCCCAGGCGACGAACTCGGGCACCGTCTTGGCCGGCACCTTGTCGGCATTGACCGCCAGCACGTTGGCCTGGCTGGTGGTCATCACCACCGGCAGCAGGTCCTTGGCCGGGTCGTAGGGCATCTTGCGGTACAGGAAGGGGCCGAAGGCGATGGGGCCGTTGAAGCCGACCGCCAGCGTGTGGCCGTCGGTCGCCTTGGCCACCACGTCCAGCCCCAGCATGCCGCCGGCACCGGGTTTGTTGTCGATGACCACGGCCTGGCCCCAGCGTGCCGCGAGCTTGTCGCTCATCGCACGCGCGATCAGGTCCAGCGAACTGCCGGGGCCGGTGGGCACGACGATCTTCACAGCCTTGTTCGGCCAGGCGGGCTGGGCCACAGCCGGCAAAGCAACAACAGCGGCCGCGGCGGCGGCAAGGCTCAGGGACAACAGATGGCGGCGACGCGGCACGGCAGGCTCCAGCAGATCTCGGGACGACCCGGGATCGTAGCCGAGCGAGCCGGCGGCGCGAGGCCAGGCAACTACGGGCTGCGGTCTATTGGCGTTTGCCGCTGAAGGTGCCTTGTGCGTTGCCGTCGCTGCTGCGCCAGGTGCCGACGATGTCACCGGTGTTGGGGTTGATGAAGCCGTTGAACTGCGCGATCACCGCCTGCTTCTGGTTCACCGCCATCATCACCAGCGTGCCGTTGGCCTGTGCCGCGCCACCGACCTGCACGTTGCCGGCCGACTGCGAGGTGCCGACGCCGCTGACTTGGCCGTTGGTGCCGATCACCAGCGACAGCGTGCCCTGCTCGCTACCGCTGAACTGGCCCGTGAAGGCGCCGAACATGCCGGCCGGCAGCGCCGCATAACCCGGCGCGATGACCTGCGGCAGCACGATGGTGCCGGGTGCGACGACAACACGCTCGCGTGCAGGCGCGACCACGGTGGTGGTCTGCACCGGCACGGCCACGGCTGCCGGGGCCGGTGCCAGCGGCGTGGCCTGCACCGAGCCGGCAGCGTTGCGCGCCGAGGCGTCGGAGCGGGCGCGGATCAGGCTGGGCCTGTCGCGCACCGATTGCACGATCTTGTTGTAGTTGTCGAGCAGGCTGGCGGCGATCAGCTTGCCTTCGGGCGTCTTCGTGTAGCCGCCGCCGCTGGCCCAGCCCAGGCCACCCCAGCCCCAGCCGCCGACGGCGAAGTTCATCTTGCTGGCCTTGCCTTCGGCGCTGGCGACCTGGATGCCCGAACGCACGTCGGCGACCAGCAGCGTGGTCTCGGCTTCCTTGAACTTCACGCCGCCGGCCAGGCCGCCGAGTGCACCCAGTGCGCCGCCGGCGCGGCCCAGCAG
>JBASTF010000305.1:0-4663 GCA_049274755.1 Rubrivivax sp.
GGCCCACGAGGCCCGCCAGCCCTGGCGCGGCCCGGAAGACCAGGAGACCCTGCCCGACGACGAGGCCGACGCCGAACGCGCCGCGGCCCAGGCGCTGAAGGACCACATCGACGACGAGGACCTGCGCCTGGCCGTGGTGCTGGCGGCCAGCGCCAAGCAGCTGCGGGTGCAGCTGGCCAGCGGCGAGCAGGTGAACATCGAAGGCGCCGGGCTGCGCATCGCCGCGCCGGGCTTGCGCTCGGGCGCGCCGCAGCGGCTGGCGCTGCGCCGCGGCTCGGTGATCCGCGTGATGCTGCAGGCCGACAAACGCTGGGCCGTCGTGCAATGGCCGCAGGCCGATGCCGCCTTCGTGGCGCTGGACCCGGCCAGCGGCCATGTGCGCGCGCTGGTCGGCGGTTTCGACTTCGGCCGCAACCAGTTCAACCATGTCACCCAGGCCTGGCGCCAGCCGGGCTCGGCCTTCAAGCCCTTCATCTACTCGGCCGCCATCGAAGCCGGTGTCGCCCCCGACACCACCGTCGACGACCTGCCCTGGACCGGCGACAGCAACTGGCAGCCGCAGAACAGCGACGGCCGCTTCGACGGCCCGATGACGGTGCGCGAGGCACTGGCGCTTTCGAAGAACCTGGTCAGCATCCGGCTGCTGAACCACACCGGCGTGACCGCCACGCGCAACTGGGTGGCACGCTTCGGCTTCGACGCCGAACGCCAGCCGGCCAACCTGACGCTGGCCCTCGGGGCCGGCAGCACCACGCCGCTGCAACTGGCCGGCGCCTATGCGGTGCTGGCCAACGGCGGCCACCGTGTGGCGCCGGTGGTCATCGAACGCATCAGTGACGCACAAGGCCATGTGCTGTACCAGGCGCCGCCGCCGGAACTGCAGCGTGTGGTGCCCGAACGCAACGTCTTCGTCGTCGACAGCCTGCTGGCCGAGGTCACACGCAGCGGCACCGCCGCGCGGGCCCAGGCCACGCTGCAGCGGCCCGACCTCTACGGCAAGACCGGCACCACCAACGACGCCGTCGACGCCTGGTTCGCCGGCTTCCAGCCCGGTGTCGTGGCCGTGGCCTGGATGGGCCACGACCAGCCACGCAGCCTGGGCGAAGGGGAATCCGGCGGCGGCCTGGCGCTGCCGATCTGGATTGCATCGATGTCGCAGATGCTGCGCGGTGTGCCTGTGGCCGACCCGCAGCCACCACCCGGCCTGGTGCTGGTGAACGGCGACTGGCGCTACGAAGAGTGGGCCGAGGCGCCGCCGGTCAGCCACATCGGTGACGGCGGCAGCGGCAACAACCGCTGACAACAACGCTGACAGTACGCGGCGCGCAGCCGCCGCATTCCCGGCCGCGGCCCCGTGTCTTCACCGATGGCAGGCCACCGCCGGTGATGCCAGCCTGCGCAGCCCTGCCACTGTTGCTGCCGGAGCCCGCCATGCGCCGCTTGTTGTTGCCTGCCCTCGCCCTGCTGCTGCTGGCCGCCTGCGCCAGCACACCCGACCCGGCGGCCCTGCTGCGCCAGGCCGACCAGGCGCTGAACGCCAGCGGCACACGCTCGCTCAGCGTCACCGGCATCGGCACCGGCAGCACCTTCGGCCAGGCCTGGCAGCCCGCCATCGGCTGGCCGGCGCTGAACTACTCGGTGCTGGCACGCCAGTTCGACTTCGAGAACGGCGCCTTCCGCGAAGAGTTCGCGCGCAGCCGCGGTGAACCCAATGGCGGCGGCGCCACGCCGCTGATGGGCCAGGGCGAAGCCCGTGCCACCGGCTTTGCACGCGACGGTTTTGCGTGGAACGCCGCCGGCACCGCCGCGGCCGCAGCCCCGGTGGCACTGGAAGCCCGGGTGCACGACCTGTGGACCGCCACGCCGCAAGGTGCGGTGCGGGCCGCGATGCGCCATGGCGCCACGGCCGGCACACGCCAGGTCGGCGGCCAGACTGTCAACACGCTGAGCTTCACGGTGCCCGGCCAGCTGCAGGCCACGCTGCTGCTGGACGCCGCCGGCCTGGTGACCCGCATCGAATCGCGCCTGCCGAACCCGGTGCTCGGCGACGTCGAGGTGGTCACGCGCTTTTCCGACTACCAGGACGTGGCCGGCCTGAAGTTCCCGCTGCGCCTGCGCCAGAGCCAGGGGGGCTACGAGGTGCTGGACATCGCGGTGAAGGAAGTGCGCAGCAACCCGGCCATCGCCATCGCCGTGCCCGACAACGTGCGTGCGGCGCGCGAAAACGTCGCCGTCGAGAAACTGGCCGACGGCCTGTGGTTCCTGGGCGGCGGTTCGCACAACAGCGTGGCCGTGGAACTGAGCAACCAGATCCTGCTCGTCGAAAGCCCCCTGTACGACGGCCGCGCCGCCGCGGTGTTCGAAGCCGCCGGCAAGCTGGTGCCGGGCAAGCCGGTGCGCACCGTGGTGAACTCGCACCACCACTTCGACCATGCCGGCGGCCTGCGCTACGCCGCCGGCGAAGGTGCCACCCTGCTCACCAGCGCGATGGCCAAGCCTTATCTGGAAAAGGCCTTCGCCAACCCGAACGGCGTCAAACCCGACCGGCTGGCACAAAGCGGGCGCTCGGCCAGCATCGTCGGCGTCAGCGGCAAACACGTCATCAACGACAGCCTGCGCACGGTGGAAGTGCACGAGATCCAGGGCAGCGTGCACGCCCAGGGTTTCCTGATGGTCTACCTGCCGCGCGAGAAGGCGCTGATCGAGGCCGATGCCTACACCCCCGCGCCGCCCAACACCGCGCCGCCGCCGGTGCCGAACGGCAACCAGGTGAACCTGGTGCAGAACATCGAACGCCTGAACCTGCAGGTCGAGCGCATCCTGCCGCTGCACGGGCGTGTGGTGCCGGTGAGCGAGCTCTACACCTCGATCGGCCGGCCGCGCTGACCTGCCGGTGCGCCGACGTCAGGGATCGCTCAGGGATCAATCCGCGAGATCTGCTCGAACGCGTGCGAGAGCCAGAGCTTCAGGCGCTGGCGCTCCATCAGGCCCAGGCCCGGGCCGTCGATCGCGGTGTTGTTGCGCGCCGACCAGAAGCTGGCGTTGCGCGCGTCGATCTTCTGCACGACGGCGTCGTGCAGGCGCTTCAGCGACACGACCTGGGCCCCCAGGCCCAGCGCACGTTCGAGCTGGCCCGACTTCTCCAGCATGCTGAAGTCGTCGCCGCGCAACTCGTTTTTCACCAGCACGTAGCGCACACGCTGGCCGAAGCGGTCGAGCAGGCGCTGCAGCAGGTCGACGCTGTCGCGGCCGTTGTCCATCACATGCCAGTGGAACAGCGCCACGTCGGAGAGGTCGGCCATGTCCAGCACACCCGACTCGTCCATCCACTTCACCAGCGGCTCGTGGGTCTGTGCCGCCAGGTCCACCAGCACACGCCGGCCGGGCTGCTCGACGGCGGCTTCCATGATGCTGTCCAGCGCTTCGTAACGGTCCACCAGCACCGGTGACGCGTAGTCGGCGTAGAAGCGCATCAGCGCGCCATGGGAACGGTCGGTGTCGAAACCGACCAGCGGCGCGTTCTGGTCGATGAAGTACTGCGCCAGCAGGCGCGCCACCATCGACTTGCCGACGCCGCCCTTCTCGCCGCCGATGAGGTGGATCTTCGAGACGGCGGCCGTTTCCAGGGTGGGGACGTTTTCCATGGCGGCCATTGTGCCGTCTGCGGCGCGCGCGCGGCGCAGCGCCTAACATCGCCGCATGAACACCACCGCCACCGACACCTTCGAGATCCTGCCACGCGACCTGTCGCCCTACCGCGCCGGCAACACCGGCATCCCCTACGTGCACCGCTTCGACAGCGGCAAGCCGGGGCCGCATGTGCTGGTCAACGCGCTGACCCACGGCAACGAGTTCTGCGGCATGGTGGCGGCCACGCACCTGCTGGACAACGGGGTGCGGCCGCGCATCGGCACGCTGACCGTCAGCTTCGCCAACGTCGAGGCCTACGAGAGTTTCGACAGTACGCGCCCGCTGGACAGCCGGCAGCTGGTGCACAACATGAACCGCATCTGGTCCACGGCCTGGCTGGACGGCGGCGAAGACAGCCCGGAGCTGCGGCGTTCGCGCGAGCTGCGGCCGGCGGTGGCGGCGGCCGACCACATCCTGGACATCCACTCCACCGCCGGCGACGTGCAGCCCTTCTGGGTCTACCCGCAGTTCCAGCGCAATGCCGAGACGGCGCTGGCGCTGGGCCGGCCGGCCGTGCACCTGGTGATGCCACAAGGCCTGGGCTCGGGCACGCCGCTGATCCAGCATGGCCGCCATGGCGATGCCGGCCACCACGGCGTGGCCCTGGTGGCCGAATGCGGCCAGCACTTCCGGCGCGCGGCCGGCGACCTGGCCATCGAGGTGGCGCTGGACTTCATCGCCCACTTCGGGCTCGTCGAGCGCGAGCGCCGTGCACCGGTGCCGCAGCAGCGTTTTGAACTGCTGCAGACCTGGGTCATCAAGACGCCGGACTTCCGCTTCGCCAAGCCCCTGGTGGGCTTCGAGGTGTTTGCCGAAGGCGAGCTGATCGCCACCGACGGCGAGCAGGAGATCCGTGCGCTGTGCGCCGACTGCACCGTGCTGATGCCGACGCGCAAGCCGGTGGTCGGCCGCGAAGGTGTGTACCTGTCGCGGCCGATCCGGACGTAAGGCTTACTGGGCCCGGGTGGCCTTC